>NZ_JBXFWF010000090.1:0-14125 GCF_056854515.1 Stenotrophomonas sp. STEN063 | reverse complement strand
GGGGCCCGAGCGGTGCTTACTGCGTCTTCGACGGCGCGGCGGCAGCCGCGACGCCGGCCAACGCAACCGGTCGCGGCGGCGCGGCTTACGCCGCTCCCACAAGAGGGAATTATTTGGCTTTCTTTTCCAGCGACAGCAGCAGCTTCCACTGTGCAGCGGTAACCGGGAACACCGACAGGCGGTTGCCCTTGGCGGTCAGCGGGAAACCTTCGCCCAGTTCCTCGGCATGCAGCTTGATCTCGTCCAGCGCGATCACCTGCGCCAGCTTGCGCTCGAAACCCACGTCCACCAGCATCCAGCGCGGTTCTTCGCGGCTGCTCTTGGGGTCGAAGTAATCGGATTTTGGATCGAACTGGGTGTCGTCCGGGTAGGCTTCGCTGGCCACCGTGGCAATGCCGACGATGCCCGGCACCTTGGTATTGGAGTGGTAGAACAGGATGCCGTCGCCGACCTTCATGCCATCGCGCATGAAATTGCGTGCCTGGTAGTTGCGCACGCCATTCCACGGTTCCGTGCCCACGCGCTGCAGGTCGTCGATGGAAAAGGCGTCCGGTTCGGACTTCATCAGCCAATAGCGCTTGCGGGCGGTCATGCGTTCAACGGTTCCGGGTAGAGAGTGGCCTGCTCGGTACAGATGGCATCCACCGCCACATCCCAGTCCTCGACCGGCAATGACGGCAGCTGCTGGGCGGAGAAACCTACCCCCACCAGCCACGGCGGCGCGGCCTGGCGCTGCCGAAATGCGAAGCTGCGATCATACCAGCCGCCCCCCATGCCCAGCCGCCGGCCGCCGTCATCAAAGCCCACCAGCGGGGCGACGACCAAGGCCATTTCCTCCGGCCGCAGGGCCTGCGCGGGGTCTACATCCGGTTCGGGAATGCCATAACGGTTGCTGACCAGTACCTGCCCGGGCCGCCACGGGGCGAAGCGCAGCAGCTTGCCGTGCAGGACCGGCAGGCAATAGGTCTGCTGTGGCGGCAACTGCATCTGCCAGCGGTGCAGGGCGATCTCGCCGTCCATCGCCCAGTAACCGGCGACATGACCACTGATCCCGGCGAAAGGCAGGGACAGGAGGTTTGTGGCCAGGGCTTCGGCCGCGGCGATGCGCTCGGCGGCAGGGATGTCGCGGCGGCGCTGGCGCAGTTGTTGGCGGAGGAGTTGGCGGTGATCGGCAGTCATCGGGGAAAAATCTGCGGGCAGAGAGTTGAAGCCCCTCTCCCGTCGGGAGGGGGGGTGGGGAGAGGGTGCGGGTGAAGCGATGTGAGATCAACATGCATGAGGCTTCGCGCTCACCCTCATCCGCCCCTTCGGGGCACCTTCTCCCGGAGGGAGAAGGAAAAAAAGACAAAAAAAAGAACGGCGCCGTTAGGCGCCGTTCTGGAATATTGCATTCTCCGCGGTGACGATGCGTGCGAAACGACCTTGAACCCGGGGTTCAAGTGGGAACGCTGGGGGGCCATCGGGCTTCCCGCTACAAGGCGGACTTGCACACCCGGCTCCGTCGCGCCCCCGTGGTCGTAATTAAGGGACAAGGCGAATGTTTGCACACGCCGTCGTTCACAGCAGAGAACGCGTCGCCAGTATAACGAGGTTGCGCGGCTAGGTGCAGCCGTATTTCACGAATTGCGGATTCATCTGTCTGAGCTGGTCAGCTGGATCAACGCGCGTTGTCGATGGCCAGGTCCAGGCGCCGGTTCAACTCGTTCATCGCCGATTGAAAACGCTGCTGCTGGGCGAGCTGCTCATCACGCACCTGCTGCAACTCATGCGCAAGATTGAGTGCCGCCAACACCGCGATGCGGTCCACCGCCGCCATCCGGTTGCTGCCGCGGATCTCACGCATCTTGCCGTCGAGCACACGTGCGGCGGCGGTGAGGCTTTCGCGCTCGGTGGGTTCCACGCCAACGGTGTACTCGCGGTCCAGGATATGGACGCTGACCGGTTCGTTGTTGCTCACGTGTGCTGCTCCAGCGACTTGAGGCGGGTGATCATGGCTTCCACCCGGGAGCGGGCCTGTTCGTTCTTGGTCAGCAGCTGTGAACGCTCGCTGATCAGCTGTTCCTGCTGCTGGCGCAGGCTGCGGTTTTCATCGCTCAGCCGCTGGTTGCGCTCAAGCAGCAGCTCAAGGCGGGAGGCGAGGGCCAGCAGCTGGCCAGCGGGGTCGAAGGAGTCCATGGTTGGCACGATAGGCATGGCGATGAGGGCCGGTCAAGAAGGAGTATGCAGCGCGGTTGCTACACTGTGCGGCCGTCGTCACCTTGTCGGTGCCGGCGTTCCTCTCCGCTTTACAGACCTGTGACATGACCGACCTTCCCGCCGTCAACGACATCCTCCAGGCCAGCCAATCGCTGGGCCTGGCTGCTTCCCCGGCCGAACTCCATGGCGGACTGTGCGGCTGGTTGGCCGCCGGCGGTGCCGATGTGCCTGCGTGGCCGGCCAAGGTGCTGGCCGACGACAACCTGCCAGCGCCGGAACCCGGCAGCACCCTGGACCTGCTGCGACAGGCCACGGTCGCGCAGCTGGAAGACCGTGACTTCGCCTTCGAGCTGGTGCTGGTGGATGCTGCCGAACCGCTGCAGGCGCGTACCGACGCCTTGTTTGAATGGTGCCGTGCCTTCCTGGGCGGCTTCGGCCTGGCCTCCGGCAAGCGTCCGGCGCTGAGTGAAGAAGGCGAAGAAGCGCTGCAGGATCTGGCGCGGCTTGCCCAGGCCTCCAGTGATGAGTTCGACAGCGCTGACGAAGACGAGGACGCGCTGTCCGAGATCGAGGAGTTCGTGCGCGTTGCTGCCTTGCTGTTGCATGGCGACTGCGTGATGGGTTCGCGCCACCGGCAAAGCCTGAACTGAGGTACGCGATGAAGCGTCTGTCCGGGATCACCCCCGCCGAGTACGCCCGCCGCCGCCGGCAGTTGATGGAAGCGGCGGGTGATGACGCCATTCTGGTGCTGCCCGCGGCACCGGAGCGGGTGCGCAGCAACGATACGTTCTACCCATACCGGCAGGATTCGGACTTCTGGTACCTGAGTGGCTTCCAGGAGCCGGAGGCGGTGCTGGTGCTGATCCCGGGGCGCAAGCACGGTGAGGTGATCCTGTTCTGCCGTGAGCGCGACCCGGACCGCGAAGCCTGGGATGGCCCGCGCGAAGGCCAGGACGGTGCAGTCGCGCATTACGGCATGGATGACGCCTATCCAATCGAGGACCTGGACGAGATCCTGCCGGGCCTGCTGGAGGGCCGTTCGCGGGTGTACTACCACTTCGGCCGCGACGCCGACTTCGACCTGAAGTTGATTGGCTGGGTGAACCGGGTGCGTTCGCAGGTGCGCAATGGTGCGCAGCCGCCGCATGAATTCCTTGAACTTGGCCACCTGCTGCACGAGCAGCGCCTGTACAAGAGCGCCGATGAGATCGCCTTGATGCAGGAGGCGGCTGACATCAGTGTGCGTGCGCACCGCGCGGCGATGCGTGCAGCGCGGGCGGGTATCCATGAGTACGAGTTGCAGGCGGAGCTGGAACGAGAGTTCCGTGCGGCCGATGCGTGTTCTGCATACAACAGCATTGTCGGTGCCGGCGCCAACGCCTGTGTGCTGCATTACCGCGACAACAACAGCGGGAGTCGCGATGGCGATCTGGTGTTGATCGATGCGGGTGCGGAGTATCGCGGCTACGCCAGTGACATCACCCGTACTTTCCCGGTCAATGGCCGTTTCAGCGAGGAACAGCGCGCGCTGCATGACCTGGTGCTGGCGGCGCAGGCCGCGGCGCTGGAGCAGGCGCAGCCGGGCATTGCCTACGAGGAAGGGCATCTGGCGGCGGTTGAGGTATTGACCGAGGGTTTGTTGCGGCTGGGTCTGCTGAAGGGTGATCTGGAAGAGAACATCATCGAGCGTCACTACCAGCGTTTTTACCGGCACAAGACCGGCCATTGGCTGGGCATGGATGTGCATGATGTGGGTGATTACCGGGTAGCAGGCGAGTCGCGCCTGTTGGAGCCTGGCATGGTGTTCACCATCGAACCGGGCCTGTACATCTCGCCGGACGATCGCAGTGTGGAGGCGCGCTGGCGCGGGATTGGTATCCGCATCGAGGATGATGTGTTGATCACCGAGGACGGGCACCGTGTGCTGACCGGTGCGCTGGAGCGAAGTGCCGACGAGATCGAAGCCTTCATGGCCAAACGCTGAGGCGCACTGCACGAGGCTGTAGCAGTTGCCTTCGCTCCAGCACTTGCTTTGGAACTTGCCCTCCCTTACGCAAAGCGTAGGGGAGGGCATGGGAGGGGTGCAGTTGCTGTTGCCGTCGCTTCTGCAGCTGCAGCTGCAGTTGCTCCAAAGCTCTTGATCCACCGGACCCCTTCCGCAGCGACGCAGCCGACGGACAAGACCCCGAATGGGGCGACGTGCAGGACGCACGTCGTTTTTCGACGATACATGGATGTATCGTCGAAAAATCCCGGCGGCGGAGTGGACCTGCGGCGCGAAGCGGCGTGGGCGGGGAGGCAGAGTGTGCTTGACCAGCCATTCGGCTGTTGAAAAGCGCTTCTTTTGGTTACTTCTTCTTTGCACAAGCAAAAAAAAGTGACTCGCTCCCCGAAGGGGAGTGAAAGCCTTTGCCTTTGCTCTCGCTCCAACGGCAACGGCAATCAAGATCAAGAGCTTTCGCCCGCCTTCGGCGCGCGAGCACACCTTTCTTTGCTTGTGCAAAGAAAGGTGGCCCAAAGAAAGCACACCCTGCCTACGCGCCTTCCGCGCTGCGCGTTCCAGGTCCACTCCGCTGGCAGGATTTTTCGACGATACATCCATGTATCGTCGAAAAACGACGTGCGTCCTGCACGTCGCCCCGTGCGGGGTCTTGTCTGCCAGCTCCGTCGCTGCGGAAGGGGCCCGTACGTCAAAGGCGCAGAGCAACAGCAACAGCGACAGCAAGTGCAACAGCAAGTGCAAGTGCAAGTGCAAGTGCAAAGCAACGGCACCCCTCCCTGACCCTCCCCTACGCTGCGCGTAAGGGAGGGGAAACAGCAACAGCAACAGCAACAGCAGCCAAAGCCAAAGCCAAAGCTTGATTGGCTGTGCTTCTTTTGAGGGGAGGGACGAAGGTTCTCGCGAAAGCGGATGCTGGTACATCCGCCGTATCGCTCATCCCGGGCGCATTGCACGCCCGGGGGTCAATAACAGGGCGACGGATGTCGCCCTTGCATCACGCCTGTGCGGCGAATTCCGGACGGGTCAGGTTGTCTGCTTCGCCGTCGGTGCACAGCACTTCGTCTTCGATGCGGACGCCACCGTAAGGACGGAAGAAGTCCACGCGGTCCCAGTTGATGCTGGCGGCGTTGCCGGCCTTCTTCACTTCGTCCAGCAACATGTCGATGAAGTACAGGCCCGGCTCGATGGTGACCACCATGCCCGGCTCCAGTACGCGGGTCATGCGCAGGTAGGGATGGCCGGCCGGGCGCTCGACGCGGCCGCCATCTTCGCTGGCGGCAAAGCCGGCCACGTCGTGGACCTGCGCGCCGATCAGATGGCCGATGCCGTGCGGGAAGAATGCAGCGCTCACGCCGGTTGCCAAGGCAGCTTCGGGCGAAACCGTGATCACGCCGAAATCCTTGAGGATGCCCATCAGCGACAGGTGCGCATCGATGTGCAGCTGCTTGTAATCAAAGCCAGCACGTACCGCTGCACACATCTTCAGCTGCGCTGCGTCCACCGCATCGATGAAGGACTGGAATTCGTCGTGGCCGGTTGCTGCATAGGTGCGGGTGATGTCGCTGGCATAACCGTAGGCCGAGGCGCCGGCGTCGATCAGGAAGCTGCGCAGCGGCTGCGGTGCCTGCTTGCCCAGGTCGGTGTAATGCAGCACGGCGGCATGTTCGTTGAGGCCGATGATGTTGCCATAGGGCAGTTCGTTGGCATCCTGGCCGACGGCGCTGCAATAAGCCATATGGATCTCGAATTCGCTGGCACCGGCACGGAATGCGGCCTCGGCGGCGCGGTGGCCGCGTACGCCCAGTACCTGGGCCTGGCGCATCAGCGCGATTTCATACGGCGTCTTGTAGCCGCGATGCCATTCCAGGTAATTGATCACCGCTGCCGGGTTGTTCGGGGCAAAGCCGCCCAGTGCGCTCTGCGCCTCGCCGAGGATGGCGCAGCGGCTCGGGTCGGCTGGCAGCAGGGCCAGGGCCTCTTCGGGCTTGCGGATGATATGGATGTCGAAATGCTCCACCCACCAGCCGCTCGGCGCGCCCGGGACCACGTGCCAGTAATCGAAGGGCTGGTAGAACACCAGGGTCGGGCGCTTGCCCGGGGTGTGGATCAGCCAGCTGTACGGCAGCTTGGTCAGCGGCAGCCAGGTCTTGAACTGAGGATTGACCGCGTACGGGTAGTCGCGGTCGTCGAACACCTGGTAGTGCTGGGTGCCGCTGGGAACCACCAGGTGATCGAAACCACCGCGTGCAAGCGCCGCGTCGGCGCGGCGGATCATCTGCCCAAGGTGGTGGGCGTACAGGCTGCCTGGATCTTGCTGGTTCATCGCGGTGGCTCGCTGGGACATGCGGAATGCAGGCCCCAATTTTGCCGCAATCAGCCGGCCGCTGCTGTGCCGTTTTCGGCACTCAGGTTGCGGGGATGCTGCCTTCGATCCACTGCGCAAGACGCTCGCGGTGGACCTTGTCCAAGGTCAGGAAGCGGAACCCTGCCCATGACTGCTCGGGCGCGTGTGTCGGCTCACACCACAGAAGGTGCACGCCTGCATCGATCTGCAGATGGCCGCCACGGCCGTCCGGGATGGGGAACTGCAGCTGGTACAGCGCGTCCTCCTGCATCGGCACGGAGGTGATCAGCAACATGCCGGTTTCGGATATGTTGCCGAGCCGGCCGATCTGGGTGCCGGTCATCTGGTCGCGCACCTGCACCAGATCGGGTACCTGCAGGCGCGGTGCACGGCGGGTATTGGTGATCATGCGGATTCCCCGCTGTTGGAGGCCTGGCCGGCGATGGAGCGCAGCGCGCGTACGGTGGCCTGCCAGGCGCGGTCGATCAGGCGGCCCTTGTCTTCGGTGACGATGCGCAGCTGGCCCTTGGCCATCAGCCGGGACATCGCGTCGAGTGATTGCTCCGACACCTTCTGGCCGCGTTGGTTGACGAACAAGGCATTGCCGGTGATCAGGCTGTACCAGGACAGGCGCTGGCGCCGGTTGTCGCCCTGCTGGTTGACGGTGAATTCGAACCAGGTACCGAATGGCAGGGTGCGCAGCTGGCGGTAATGCGCTTCTTCCTCTTCGGTACGGGCCGGCTCGACTTTCTTGCGCCGCTCTTCTTCTTCCGGCTCGCCGGCCTCGCCCAGGCGGCTGCGCGCCTTGAGCTTGGCGGTCAGTTCGGTGCGTGAGGTGATCTCATCCTCGCCGCCGGGTGTGGACAGCCGGCGCGAGATGGCGGCGGCCTCATCCTGGTGGTAGCCCACCTGCAGCAGCGATTGCTCGATCTCCTCGCCGAAGTTGACATCGGCTGCGCCGCCAGGCGGCAAGCCGGTAATCTCGCTGATGCGGCGGGTGGCCTGCTCGCGTTGCTGCCACTCCTCCGAACCTTCACCGTTGCGCAGCAGGGTGAGGGTAAGGACATCGGCCCACGCCTTGCGCAGCAGGGTCTGCACGAACTTGGGCGGTTCGGTGGTCTGGCACAGCTCGTCGATGGTGCTGTTGGCCAGTTGTTTGGCAGCCTCCAGGCGTTCCTTGCCGCGTGCGGCATCGATCTGGCGGCGCTCGGCCATTTCCGCGCGGCGGGCCGCCGCGCGCAGATGTCCCTGGATGATGTCGTTGGCTTCGACGAAGACGGACTCGTCGCCGTGGTAGTCGTTGACGACCTTGTTGACCGCGTCCTTGAGCTTCAGCTGCAGGACCGGATCGCTGTCTTCATCACTGAGCCAGACCGCGCCGGATTCGGCGACGGCATTGAGCAGCTCGCGGGCCGGGTGTTGGTCGCGCAGGAAGAACTCCTGGTCGCTGATCGCGGCGCGGGCAAGTGGTACCTGCAGGCGGCGCAGCAGGTCGGCGGCAGGGCCTTCGCTGCGCACTTCGCGCTGCAGCTCGGTGTAGAGCATGCCCAGCAGGTCCATGGTATCGCCGTCCTGCACCGACAGCGTCGCGGCAGGGCCGTGCTCGGCCTTGACCTGCGCCATCATCGCGTTGCGGATGTCGGCCATGCTGTGGCGGCTACCGGAGGACGATGCGGCCGCCTGCAGTTTGCCCAGCACATCCAGCGCGGTCTGGGTGGAGACAGGCTGGGCTGGCACGCCCGCGTTGTTGATGCTGGCAGGGCCGGCGGGAGCAGTGCTTCCGGCACCCGCTGCTGAACCTGTAGTACCGCGCTGCGCCTGCGCCTGCAGGGCGGCAAAGTCGGGCATGCCACCCGTGGCTGTCGTTGCGGCTGCGCCACCACCGGCACCGACAGTGCCACCGGCAGCACCAGCACCAGCACCAGCGGCGCCAGCGCCAGCGCCAAGCGTAAGTGCGTGGCGGGCGGCATCAAGCAGGTTGTGCAGGCTTTCCATCGGCGGCATGGCGGCGCCGCTGGCGGGCACCTGCACCGGTGCGGCGCTGGCCTGGGCCGGTGCTCCTGCGGGGCTGCCCAGCAGCTCATTGGAAATACTGGCCCACGATGCCGCCGGCGCCTGGCCTTGCCAGCTGGTCAGCGGGGTTGGGCCGGCATTGCGCGGCCCGCTGCCGCCAGCATCGGCATGACCGCCCCCGGCGCCAGCGCCACGTGGGGCGGAGGGGCGGGGGAGATGCGGACGGTAAACCAGCCCTGGAAGCACGCCTTCGCGCTCCAGCAGGATGTTCAGGCGATCGACCAGTTCAGCATGGCGCGGCATGACCATGCGCTCGAATACCTGGAACAGCACCAGCTGGGTATCGAGGTTGAGCTGCATCTGCTCGCCGGCGTCGCGCACTGCCCGGCACTGGGCGTAGGGACCGACCGGCAGGCGCTCGGGATCAAATGCCGGTTGTGCGGCCAGCACCGCAAAGCGCTGCCCCAGCAACAGCAAGGGGCTGGGAGCGCGGAATGCTTCGCGTCGTGCCATTTCGTGCAGCACGATATCGCGGTCGATGTCGGTGTCTTCGACCAGCGTCATCGACTTGAACGTGGCCGCGTGCGCTTCCTGGTCGGGCTTGGGCGGGTCCTTGAAGCTCGCCACTTGCATGGCCAGCGCATCAAGGAAAAGCTCGGGGAATTGTTCCATGTGCTCGCGCAGCACCCGCAGCTGCGCATAGATGTCGGACTGGATCTGGCTGTTGTGGGCCAACTCCGCGCGTTTGAACATCGCGCGTTCCAGCTCGATGGCGGTCAGTTGCAACGGCGTGCGCAGGACTTCATCGGTGGCCTGGAAGATGCTTTCCAACAAGTGACGCACGCGGGCAGATACCGGCGCACTGGCGATCCTTGCCATGGATTGGCTTGCTGAGCGTGGTGCGGTGCCTGGCATCCTGTTTTCCTTCCCCCTGAATGGGCGTTTTCTATCATTTATGTGATGTAACGGCCACTTTTCGCGGGTCTTACGCCAGGAACAACTCCACCACATCGTTGGTGAAGCGGCGGCCAAGCTCGGTCGGGGTCCAGTAATCCCCGTCATGGGTGAGCCAGCCACGCTCCACCGCCATTGCCAGGGAGGGTAGAAGCACGCTTCGTGCCAAACCCGTGCGCGACTCGAAATCGCGCAGGCTGAAGCCCTCGTGCAGGCGCAGCAGGTTGAGCATGTACTCGAACGGTAGCCGCTCGGGACTGATCACGTCATCGCCGCCGATGCTGGCCAGGCTGCCGGCGGTGTCCATGAAGGTCTGCGGGTGCTTGTGCTTCCAGCGGCGCAGCACGTGCTGCTCGGCGCCGGAGCTGATCTTGCCGTGGGCGCCGGCGCCGATGCCCAGGTAGTCGCCAAAGCGCCAGTAGTTGAGGTTGTGCTGGCACTGCCAGCCATCGCGGGCATAGGCACTGACCTCGTACTGGCCATAGCCGCGCTCGGCCAGCAGGGCCTGGCAGTGCTCCTGGATGTCCCAGGCGCTGTCTTCGTCGGGGATACCCTGCGGCGGGCGGGCGAAGAACACCGTATTCGGCTCCAGCGTCAGCTGGTAGTGCGAGATATGGGTGGGATCGAGGGCGAAGGCGCGTTCAAGATCGTGCTCTGCCTGGGCCAGGGTCTGCTGCGGCAGCGCGTACATCAGGTCGATGTTGAAGTTCTTGTAGCCGGCATCCTGCGCCAGCTTGACCGCGCGCTCGGCCTCGTTGCTGTCGTGGATGCGACCCAGGCGCTTGAGCGCTTCGTCGTTGAAGGTCTGGATGCCGAAGCTGATGCGGTTCACGCCGGCGGCGCGGTAGCGGTCGAAGCGGCCGTGCTCGGCCGTGCCCGGATTGGTTTCCAGCGTCACTTCCAGGTTCGGCGCGAAACGCAGCCGTGCGCTGGCCGCCTGCAGGAAACGGTCGATCGCTTCCGGTGGGAACAGGCTGGGCGTGCCACCGCCGAAGAACACGCTGCTGACCACCCGGCCCCAGACCAGCGGCAGGTCCTGGTCCAGGTCGCGGATCAGGGCATCGATATAGGCATCGAACGGCAACTCGCCCTTGCCGGCATGCGAGTTGAAATCGCAGTACGGGCATTTGCGCACGCACCACGGCAGGTGCACGTACAGCGCCAGTGGCGGCGGCACCAGCTGCACGCCGGCAGCGTGACCGTGATCGATCGCGCAGGATTCGCCGGGAAGGTGGTTGCAGTGGTCGTGGGAGTGCGGCATGGACGGCTGTTGGAAAGAGTGGGAGTACAGGGCTGCGGGCGCTATTGCCCGGCCAGCAGGATTGGATCGACCAGCGAACGTGGTTGTGCACGTAGCACGGCTGCGCTGACATCGCGGAACATCGGTGACGGCCCTTGGTAACTGCCGACCTCGTTGTCCATGAGACGGTGGCGCGCCGGTCGGCTGCCATTGCGCATGTGCAGATACAGGCCGGAAACCATGGCTTTGCGCTTGTCGGCGAAGTTGTCGTAGCGGACCTCAAGCACGTCCACCAGGTCCACCTTGCGCCAGCGGTGTGCGGTGGCGATGTTGTGGTAGCGGAGCTGGCCAGCCCGCTCATCCAGCACCACGCGTTGCCACAGGATGGGAGCAGCGATCAGTGAAATGACCAGCGCGCAGCCAAGCGCCCAAAGCGGCAGTGCTAGCCAGGATTGCTCCCCGTCATACGCCAGTATGGCGCCCACTATCGCGCCGCTTACAGCGCCCAGAATGGCGACAAGCTGCACAAGCCCCATCCGGGTCCGATAGCGGCGTGGCGTCATTCCCTGATCTCCGTGGTCAATCGAAACTAAGTTGCGACATGCGCTGCAACAACAGCTGCAGCGCCTTGGCGCGGTGGCTGCGGCCGTTCTTCTGCGCTGGTTCCATCTGCGCGGCGGTCAGGCCGAGTTCTTCATCCAGGAACACCGGGTTGTAGCCGAAGCCATTGCTGCCGCGCAGTTCGTCGATGATGCGACCTTCCCAGCTGCCTTCGCAGATCAGCGGTTGCGGGTCGTTGGCATGGCGCAGCAGCACGATCACCGCGTAGAAGCGCGCCGTGCGGCGTTCGGCCGGGACATCGCGCAGCGCATCAAGCAGCTTGGCGTTGTTGGCGGCATCATCGGTGGGGCTGCCGGCATAGCGCGCGCTGTACAGGCCGGGCGCGCCGTCCAGTGCATCGACAATCAGGCCGGAGTCGTCGGCCAGCGCTGGCAGGCCGGTCACTGTGCAGGCATGGCGGGCCTTGATCAACGCGTTCTCGACGAAGGTCAGGCCGGTTTCCGGCACATCGTCCACGCCCAGTTCGCGCTGCGGCACGATCTGCAGCGGCAGCTCGGCCAGCATGGCCTGCAGTTCTTTCAGCTTGCCGGCGTTGCCGCTGGCCAGTACCAGTTTCATTGCTTGGGCTCCAACAAGTCCCAGGTGTTGCCGTACAGGTCGCGGAACACCGCGACCGTGGCATAGGGTTCATCGCGCGGGGCTTCGAGGAATTCCACACCCTGCGCGAGCATTGCCGCGTGGTCGCGATGGAAGTCATCGGTGTGCAGGAAGAAGCCAACGCGGCCACCGGTCTGGTTGCCGATGCGGCTGCGCTGCTCCTCGTCGCTGGCACGCGCCAACAGCAGCGCAGCGGCGCTGCCATCGGTCGGGCCGACCACCACCCAGCGCTTGCGGCCCTGGTCCAGGTCCGCCAGCAGCTGGAAGCCGAGCTTGCCGGTGTACCAGGCGATGGCTTCGTCGTAATCGGCGACGACGAGGGTGACCAGTGCGAGGCGCCGGTTCATGCCGACGCCAATGCCGCCTGCTGGGCGTCGAACAGCTCGCGGATGCCCTTTTCGGCCAGCACCAGCAGCGCGTCCAGTTCCTCGCGGCGGAAGGCATGGCCTTCGGCCGTGCCCTGCAGCTCGATGAAGCCACCGCCGTCATTCATGACGATGTTCATGTCGGTATCGCAGTCGCTGTCTTCCGGGTAATCCAGGTCCAGCACCGGCTGGCCCTTGTAAACGCCAACCGACACGGCAGCGACCGCGCCGAACAACGGGTTGCGCTTGATCTCGCCGCGCTTCATCAGCAGGTTCACCGCGTCCACCAGGGCGACGTATGCGCCGGTGATGGCGGCAGTGCGGGTACCACCGTCGGCCTGCAGCACGTCGCAGTCCAGGGTGATGGTGCGTTCGCCCAATGCGTTGCGGTCGATGCAGGCACGCAGGGTGCGGCCGATCAGGCGCTGGATTTCCAGGGTGCGGCCGCCCTGCTTGCCGCGCGCGGCTTCACGGTCGGAGCGGGTGTGGGTGGAGCGCGGCAGCATGCCGTATTCGGCGGTGACCCAGCCTTCGCCCTTGCCACGCAGGAAGCCGGGTACCCGGTTCTCGACGCTGGCGGTGCACAGCACGCGGGTGTCGCCAAAGCTCACCAGCACCGAGCCTTCGGCATGGCGGGTGAAGGAACGCTCGATGGTGACGGTGCGCATCTGATCGGCCTGGCGGCCGCTGGGACGGGAGAAGGTCATGGGGAATCCGGTTAGTACGAGTTGATCTGGCGGACGTCTGGGTGGTGGATGCACCAGCGTCCAGAGGTGGCTAGGGTACCATTCGCCCTTTGAAACACATCGGAAAGCACATGATTCGGAGCATGACCGCCTATGCCGGCGGCGAACGCATCACCGCGTGGGGCACCTTGGGCTGCGAACTGCGCTCGGTGAACCACCGGTTCCTGGAAGTGGGCGTGCGTCTGCCCGAGGACCTGCGTGCGCTGGAGCCGCAGCTGCGCGAGCGCGTTGCCGCCCGGGTCAGCCGCGGCAAGCTCGACCTGGTGATGCGCCTGCGTGCACCGGAAGCCGCCACCTCGCTGGCCGTCAACGAGGTGCTGGTGGATCAGCTGTCTGAATTGGCGCAGCGCCTGCACAGCCGCTTCCCCGGGATGCAGGTGGGCTTCACCGACCTGCTGCAATACCCCGGCGTGCTGCGCGCCGAGGCGACCGACAGTGCCGCCCTGCACGCCGAAGCATTGGCCTTGCTGGAAGAGACCGTCACCAGCTTCGTGCAGGCGCGCGAGCGCGAAGGCGACAAGCTGGCCACGGCGATCAGCGAGCGCGTCGATTCGGTCGAACGCATTGCCGGTGAAGTCCGCGAGCTGATCCCGGCCATCCGCGAGGGGCAGCGGGTCAAGCTGGCCGCACGCCTGGCCGACCTGCCGCACCCGGTTGATCCGGGCCGGGCGGAGCAGGAGCTGGTGATGTGGCTGCAGAAGCTCGACGTGGATGAGGAACTGGACCGTCTGGACAGCCATATCGCGGAAATCCGCCGCGTGCTGCGCCAGCGCGAGCCGGTCGGCCGCCGCCTGGACTTCCTGCTGCAGGAGTTCAATCGCGAAGCCAACACCCTGGGCTCCAAGTCGGTGGACGCACGCACCTCCAATGCCGCCGTCGAGCTGAAAGTGCTGATCGACCAGATCCGCGAGCAGGTCCAGAACATCGAGTAAAGGGTAGTGCCGAGCCATGCTCGGCAGGAGCCAAGGTAGTGGCGCGGACCGCGGGGCCCAGGTCCAGGGCCTGTATTACATCACCACGACGCAGGGCCCACAGAGATGCGGGGCA
>NZ_JBXFWF010000089.1:0-14512 GCF_056854515.1 Stenotrophomonas sp. STEN063 | reverse complement strand
CCTTTCTGCGCCGCGCTGTCGGCGGGTTATTTACGCCGTTCGGGTCGTTTGCTGCCCTGGCCGCCCCACTACAGGTGCCCCACAGCGCTTACCGCCCCTTGCTGACGCGGCCACTTGACCCGCTCTGCTACCCTATTGCGATGAACGAACTTGCTGAACCCTCGGTCCCCCGCCCTGCTTTCACGCCGATGGCGCAACGCTTCCGTGGCTTCCTGCCGGTGGTGGTGGACGTCGAAACGGGCGGCTTTGACTGCAATCGCCACGCCCTGCTTGAGATCGCCGCAGTGCCGGTGGAGATGGACGAGAACGGCCTGCTCTACCCCGGCCAGACCGCCAGCGCGCATGTGATTCCCGCCGAAGGCACCGAAATCGATCCCAAATCGCTGGAAGTCACCGGCATCGTGCTCGACCACCCGTTCCGCCTCGCCAAGCCCGAGCGCGATGCCCTGGAGCATGTATTCGCGCCGGTGCGTGCGGCGATGAAGAAGTACAACTGCCAGCGCGCGATCCTGGTCGGCCACAACGCGCATTTCGACCTGAATTTCGTCAACGCCACCGTCGCCCGCAGCGGCCACAAGCGCAACCCATTCCATCCGTTCAGCGTGTTCGACACGGTGACGCTTGCCGGCGTGGCTTACGGTCAGACCGTGCTGGCCCGCTCGGTACAGGCGGCTGGCTTCGAGTGGGATGCCAGTGAAGCGCACAGCGCGGTATACGACACCGAACAGACCGCGCGCCTGTTCTGCAAGATCGTCAACGCCTGGCCAACCGCGCCCGGCCGCTGAGCTGCACGATCATCAGGCCGCGCAGGTCCTTGCGCGGCCTTCCTTCTTTGCCTGCGCCAATGCGTTCTTGGCACGCTGATAGAACAGCACCGGCGCCTGGTCGTCTTCGCCGAGCTGCACAACGCCAGCACTGAAACTGACCTTGATATCACCGGCCTCATGGCCGCCCCACTCCGCGTACTGACCAAACAGACGCTGCAGGCGCTGGCAGGCGATCTCGGCCTCGGGCAACGCGGTATCGGCCAATAGCACGGCAAATTCCTTGTTGCCCAACCGTGCCGGCATGTCGGATGCACGCAGGCTGCGTCGCATCAGATCGCCTACCTCGCACAGCACCAGGTCACCCACCGCACGCGACCACTCGGCATTGATCTGCTTGAGGTGATCGATGCTCAGTACCACCAGGCTCAAGGAACGCCCGGTACGACGCGCTGCCGCCATGTCACGCGCCAGCACGTCATCGAAGGCACGGCGGTTGGGCAGGCCACTGAGATCATCCTCATTGGCCAAGCGCTCGAACGCTTCGGCCTGCTCGCGCAGCCGCTGTTCCAACTGTGCCTTCTCCAGCAGGGCGACTTCCAGCCGGCCGTTCTGCTGCTGCAGCTGTTCGGACCGAGCATGCTCCTGCGCGGCGAGCTGCTGGGCCTGGCCACGTTGCTGCCTGAGCTGAAGCGCCAGCCACAACACCAGCACGAGCAACAGCAGACACACGCCGGCGAGCAGGCCGGGCAGCGGCAATACCGCCAGCGACGGCGAGAAACCTTCGACTCCACCCTGCGCCCAGGCAGGTGCCGCAGCAACGCCTGCCAACACGCTCAGCGCTGCCAGACATCGTTTTGCAAAGACCCTCGCCCTGCCCGACGTCGCGCGCATCCCCATGCCCGACCGGGTTACCGGATTCTTCTCTGCTGCCATCGTTCATGCCCCAAACTGGTGTGGCGATACTAGCAAACGGAGGCCTTGTTGCAGGGATGAGCGAGCGCTGGCAGCAGGGATTTCCGCCGGAGTGTGATTGGTGGTGTGAAAGCCTAGCGCCCCCGCTGTTGTGGGAGCGGCGTCAGCCGCGAAGCTGGCTATCCGCCAGACTCAAGCAATAGTTTCCTGCGCTCGACATACCAATGATGGTCTGCCTTCGCTCGCGCCGGATGCATCTGTTGCTTCGCGGCTGACGCCGCTCCTACAACAGCCCAGCGCCGCTAGGCGCTGGCCGGCCACTGCGGCGCTTCCCACCGAACGATGGCTTCCAGACCGCCTTCGGGGTGATTGCGCAGGATCAAGCTTGCACCGTCTTTTTCTGCCAGTGCACGGGCGATGGTCAGGCCCAGGCCAGCGCCGCCGGTCTCGCGTGAGCGCGAGGTTTCCAGGCGCAGGAACGGGGTGAACACGGCTTCGAGTTCGTCCTCGGCCAGCCCCGGCCCGTTGTCACGCACCCGCACCTCGACTGCATCGCCATCACGGCGTGCACTGACATGCGCGGCGCGGCCATACTTCACCGCGTTGTCGACCAGATTGGAGAACAAACGCCGCATCGCCAACGGCCGCAGCATCAGCACCGCCCCGCTCCCCTGCTGCAGCACCGCGTCATGACCGGACTCGGCGGCGTCCTCGACCACGCTTTCCAGCAGCGAGTCCAGGTCGAGCGCCGCACGTTGCTCGGCGCTCTCGGCACTGCGAGCAAGATCCAATCCCTCGCGAATCAAGGCCTGCATCGCGGCAAGATCGCCGATCAGGCGCTCACGCAATTGTTCGTCCTGCACGTTTTCCAGCCGCAGGCGCAGCCGCGTCGATGGCGTCTGCAGGTCGTGGGTGATCGCCGCCAGCATCTGCGTGCGTTCGCTCAAGTGGCGCTGCAGACGCTTCTGCATGGCATTGAAGGCTTCGGCAGCACGCTGCACTTCCAAGGGCCCGCTGACCGGCAGCGGTTCGCGCTGCAGGTCATGGCCAAGCTCGGTGGCGTGGTTTGCCAATCGCTGTAATGGCGAGCTGGCGATACGCGCAACCACATAGGCCAGCAAGCCGATCGCCAGTGCCAGCAGCGACAGGAACCATGGGTCAAACGCCGCCCCGCTGCGCCTTGCCACCGCCGGGTATTCCAGCGCCAAGCGTAGCGGCGTGCCGTCAGTGAGCTTCAATTCCACCAGGCGACAGCGCGGTGGGGTGAATGCCGGGTCGCGCTCACGCGGGTGCTGTGATCGCTGTCCGTGCCCAGGTGGTGGCAGGAATTCCGGCAGCGGCGGCATGCAGGAGCGGAAACTGGTCGCGCGCACCTGCGCATTGGCGACTGCACCACCGCGTGCCGCCAGCACCGCCATCAGGGCCTCGTCCACATCGCCGACGCGGAAGTCGCCTTTCACCTCACGCACATTGGGTCCGCCCACCGCCAGCAGGCGGCTGCGCAGCTCCGGGTTGCCGTCCAGCAGATTGACGAAGCCCTGCAGACGGTCGGCGATACGCGCAAGGTTCTGCCGCTCGAATTCCTGCTGGCGCCGGCTCTCGGCCAGCAATGTCGCGCCAATCGCCGCCACCATCATGCCGACCAGGAGGATGACGAACAGCCGCCCGGCCATCGACGACAGGAACAGGCGCAGCCGCTTCATTCCAGCGTCACCGCGCTGGCGAACACATAGCCCTCGTTGCGCACCGTCTTGATCAGGCCGTCGGCACCACCAGCATCAGCCAGCTTCTGCCGCAGGCGGCTGATCTGCAGGTCGATGGCACGGTCCTGCGATTCGTAGTTGCGACCGCTGCTCAGCGACACCAGCTGCTCGCGCGATAACACCTTGTTGGCATGCGCAACCAGCACCCGCAGCAGGCGGAACTCGGCTCCCGACAACATCACCACGCGCTTGGCCGGGTCAACCAGATGCCGGTGCTCCAGATCGAATACCCAGCCGGAGAACAGCGCCCGGCGCATCGCCAGCGGTTCCATGTTGGTCGGCAGGGCCTCGGTCCGGCGCAGCACGTTGCGGATGCGTGCCAGCAGCTCGCGCGGCTCGAAGGGCTTGGCCAGGTAATCGTCGGCGCCCATTTCCAGCCCCAGCACGCGATCAATCGGTTCGCTGCGTGCGGTGAGCATGATCACCGGCGTGGTCGAACGCACCCGCAACTCGCGACACAACGCCAGGCCGTCTTCGCGCGGCAGGTTCAGGTCAAGCACGATCAGGTCGATGTGCTCGCGCGCCAATACCTGGCGCATCTGGTTGCCATCGGCCGCCGTGCTCACGGCATAACCGGCCCGGCCCAGTTGCTCGGCCAGCAGGCTGCGGATGTCACTGTCGTCGTCTACCACCAACAAGCGGTGCAAGGTCTGTATGTCCGTCATGGGGCAATGATCCATGCTAGCGGATCGTCGTGCGCGGCCGCAGTGTATCCACAGGTATCAACGCCCGCACTTGATACACGCCGATACATTGCTGGCTGAACCTGATACATGCCGACACACACTGTGCCTTGAGGCTGAACAGGGCGCTGACCACACTGGCATCAACGCCGCACGCTGCGGCCCAGCCTGAGTGCCTGATCACCGTGAAGCTGCTGCCCTCCTCCCGCCGCAACCGCATCCTGCTTGCCGCTGCCATCGTCGTCCTGATCGCCGGCGGCGTGTTCTGGGCCACACGCAAGCCCGCCACTCCTTCGATGGCCACCTCGCCGGTCAGCCGTGGCGATCTGGAACAGACGGTCGACGCCACCGGCGTCATCGATGCCTACAAGCTGGTCAGCGTCGGTGCGCAGGCTTCGGGCCAGATCAAGGTGCTGAAGGTGCAGCTGGGTGATGTGGTCAAGCAGGGTGACCTGATCGCCGAGATCGATTCGGTCACCCAGGAAAACAGCCTGAAGAATGCCGAAGCCGCGTTGGAGAACATCCGCGCCCAGCGTGCGGTGCAGACTGCCTCGCTGAAGGAATCCGAGCTGGCTTTCGCCCGCCAGAAGGAGATGCTGGCCGCCGAAGCCACCTCGCGCGCCGACTACGAGTCAGCCGAAGCCAACCTGGCCAGCACCCGTGCGCAGATCCGCGCCCTCGATGCGCAGATCCGCCAGCGCGAAACCGAGCTGGGCACCGCCCAGGCCAACCTCGGCTATACCCGTATCACCGCGCCCATCGACGGCACCGTGGTCGCGGTGGTTGCCGAAGAAGGTCGTACCGTCAACGCCAACCAGTCCGCGCCGACCATCGTCAAGCTGGCGCGGCTGGACCTGGTCACCGTGAATGCCGAGATTTCCGAAGCCGACGTGGTCAAGGTCAAGCCCGGCATGCCGGTGTACTTCACCATCCTCGGCAATCCGGACCACAAGTACGAAGCCAAGCTGCGCACGGTGAACCCGGCGCCAGCCTCGATCAGCACCGACAGCACCAGCTCCAGCAGCTCTTCCTCGTCCAGCTCCAGCACCGCCGTTTACTACAACGCGCTGTTCGACGTCGAGAATCCGGACGGCACGCTGCGCATCGACATGACCGCGCAGGTCTCGGTGATGCTGGCCCAGGCCAAGGACGCGCTGTTGATCCCCACCGTCGCGCTCGGCCCCAAGGTGCCGGAAGGCGGCCGTGGCCCCGGTGCGACTGCCGCCAATGGCGAGCAGCGCGCTGCCCGCAGCAAGCAGGAAGGCCAGCGCCAGCAGCGCCGCCAGCCGGATGCCGCCGCACTGGCCAAGAGCAACAGCTACGTGGTCCGCGTGGTCAACAAGGACGGGCAGCCCGAGCCGCGCACGATCAAGGTCGGCCTCAACAACGGCTCCAACGTCGAAGTACTGGAAGGCCTGAAGGAAGGTGAGCTGGTCGTGGTCGGCGAAGTCACCGTCGGCGAGAAATCCAGCAGCAGCAACCAGCGCGGCCCGATGGGCCCGATGATGGGTGGCCCGCGCCGATGAGCCAGCCACTGCTGCAACTGCGCGACCTGCGTCGCGAGTTCCCCGCCGGCGAGGACACCATCGCCGTGCTCAAGGACGTCAACCTCGACATCCACGCCGGCGAGATGGTCGCCATCGTCGGCCAGTCCGGTTCGGGCAAGTCGACGCTGATGAACATCCTCGGCTGCCTGGACCGCCCCACCGTGGGCTCGTACAAAGTGGCCGGCCGCGAAACCGGGCGCATGCAACCGGACGAACTGGCCGAGCTGCGCCGTGAACATTTTGGTTTCATCTTCCAGCGCTATCACCTGCTGGGCGATCTGGACGCACGCGGCAACGTGGAAGTGCCGGCAATCTACGCCGGCACCCCGCACGAGGCACGGCGCGAACGGGCCGAGGCCCTGCTCACCCGCCTTGGCCTGAGCGACCGCATGGGCCACAAGCCAGGCCAGTTGTCTGGTGGCCAACAGCAGCGCGTGTCCATCGCGCGTGCGCTGATGAACGGTGGCGAGGTGATCCTGGCCGACGAACCCACCGGCGCGCTGGACAGCGCTTCGGGCGAGGAAGTGATGAACATCCTCGGCGAGCTGCATGCCGAAGGCCAGACCATCATCATCGTCACCCACGACATGCACGTGGCCGAGCACGCCCAGCGCATCATCGAGATCCGCGATGGCGAGATCATCGCCGACCGCCGCAACGACAAGGTGCCGGCACTGCAGACGCAGCAGCGCACCGAGCCCGTGCGCGCCGGTGGCAGCGCCTTCCAGGCCGCACGTGATCGCTTCGTCGAAGCTTTCCGCATGGCCTTGCTGGCAATGAACGCACACCGCCTGCGTACCTTCCTGACCATGCTCGGCATCATCATCGGCATCGCCTCGGTGGTGTCGGTGGTGGCGATGGGCAATGGCTCGCAGCAGCAGATCCTGCAGAACATTTCCTCGCTGGGCACCAATACCATCGACGTCTACCCGGGCCGTGGCTTCGGCGACATGCGCTCGGCCCGCGTGCAGACGTTGAAAAGCAGCGATGCCGAAGCACTGGCCACGCAGAGTTACATCGACAGCGTCACCCCCAGCGTGTCCAGTTCGGTGACCGCGCGGGTCGGCAACAAGGCCGCCTCGGCGCAGGTCGCCGGCATCGGCGACCAGTACTTCCGGGTAAAGGGCATGACCCTGGTCAGCGGTCGCTACTTCGACGAAAGCGAGGTAAAGGGTCTGGCACAGGTCGTGGTGATCGACGAGAACACACGTACCCAGCTGTTCGGCAGTGATGATCCGCTGGGCAAGGTAGTGCTGCTGGGCAATGTGCCCGCACGGGTGATCGGCGTGGCCAAGCGCCAGTCGATGGGCTTTGGTGGCAGCACCAATCTCAGCGTCTGGGTGCCGTACACCACGGTGATGGCACGCATGCTGGGGCAGACCTACCTGAGCAGCATCACCTTGCGGGTGAAGGACGACACGCCGATGGATGCCGCGCAGTCGGCGATCACCAAACTGTTGACCCTGCGCCACGGCACCGAGGACTTCTTCCTAAGTAACACCGCCGAGATCCGCGAGACCATCGAGTCCACCACCAAGACCATGACCTTGCTGATCGGCGCCATCGCCGCGATTGCACTGGTGGTCGGCGGCATCGGCGTGATGAACATCATGCTGGTATCGGTGACCGAACGTACCCGCGAAATCGGCGTGCGCATGGCCGTGGGTGCGCGGCAAAGCGATATCCGCCAGCAGTTCCTGATCGAAGCGGTATTGGTCTGCCTGCTCGGCGGTGTGCTGGGCATCGCGCTGGCGCTGTCGATCGGCTGGGCCTTCCAGACCTTCGGTGCCAGCTTCACCCTGCTGTTCTCCACCGGCTCGATCATTGCCGCCTTCGCCTGCTCGACCCTGATCGGCGTGGCGTTCGGTTTCCTGCCGGCCCGCAACGCCGCCCAGCTCGACCCGGTCGAGGCCTTGGCCCGCGAATGAAGATGACCATGAAATCACTGCGCCCCCTGCTGCTTTCCGCCGCCTTGACCACCGCCTTGGTCGGCTGCGCCACCACGCCCAGCGCCGACCCTGCCGCCGACCTGCGCGTGCCCACTGTCTACGGCCGTGGCGATGCCGCTGCCAATGCACCGGTACAGGCCATCGAGCACGAAGTGACCGCACCGGTTGCCGATGTGCATGCAGATGCCTGGTGGCAGGGCTTCGCCGATCCGAACCTGGACCAGCTGATCGAACGCGTACTGGCCAGCAACACCGACATGGCCTCGGCAGGTTTGAAGCTGGAACGTGCCCGCGCCCAGGCCGGACTGGCCTCCGCCGACCTGTGGCCACAGGCCAGCGGCTCGGTCAGCGCCAACGGCAGCCGCAGTACCGACAGCAGCGACGACTGGTCGCGCAACCACAGCGCCAGCGTATCGCTGGGCTGGGAGCTGGACCTGTGGGGCAAGCTGCGCGGCCAGCGCGACATCGCCCAGTGGGAAGCGCAGGCCACCGCGCAGGACCTGCAGAGCACCACGCTGAGCCTGGTCGGCCAGAGCACCGAGTTGTACTGGCAGCTGGGTTACCTCAACCAGGCGATTGCCACCGGCCAGGCCAATCTTGAGCGCCTGCAGCGCACCGCTTCCCTGGTACAGGCACAGTTCGATGCCGGCGGCGTATCGCGGCTGGAAGTGCGCCAGGCGCAGCAGAACATCGAGAGCCAGAAGGCCGCACAGTCGCAGCTGGAACAGCAACGGGTGGAAACCCGCAATGCGCTGACCGTGCTGCTCGATGGCCAGCCCTGGCCGCTGGCGAACGAGCCGCAGAACCTTGATGTCGCGCAGAGCCCGGCCCTGGTCGAAGGCATGCCGGCCGAGCTGCTGGCACGCCGGCCCGACCTGCGTGCTGCCGAGCTGCGCCTGCGGCAGTCGCTGAAGAGCATCAAGGTGACCGCCACCAGCTACTACCCCAGCCTGAGCCTGAGTGGTTCGGTAGGCAGTTCCGCAACTTCGCTGGGTGATGTGCTGACCAATCCGGTGGCGACGCTGGGTGCTGGTCTGAGCCTGCCATTCCTGAAATTCCGGCAGATGCAGCTGGATATCAAATCGGCCGATCTTTCCTACCAGATCGCCGCCAATGATTTCCGGCGCACGCTGTATACCGCGCTGTCGGAAGTGGACAACGCCTTGTCGGCACGCACCCGCCTCGCGGAGCAGGTCGCTGCGGCGCAGGCTTCGTATGACGAGGCGGTGGAGATCGCGCGTTTGTACGAGGTGCGTTATCGCGCGGGTGCCACCGATCTGCGTACCTGGCTGGAAGCCGAGCAGACCCGCCGTAACGCCGAGTTGTCGCTGGCGCAGACCAAGCGCAGCCAGCTGGTCAATGATGTGACGCTGTACAAGGCGCTGGGTGGCGGGGCGACTTGAGCCCCTCTCCCTCCGGGAGAGGGGTTGGGGAGAGGGCCGAGCGGAGAAGCAAAAGCTGAAAGGCCGAGAAGCTGAAGCGCTCCCCTCATCCGCCCTTCGGGCACCTCGCTCCGCGCCCCGGCCCTGCGTAGCACGCAGGGCGTACGAACAGTCACGAGCCTTTGGCTCGTGAACGCCTGTTCTTAACCCCGCAAGCGGGAGAAGGGACTTGGCCAAACATGGCTTGGTTCCGCAGCACTCCAGGCACCCTACTGCCCCGGCGCGCCCACCCCATGCCGCTGCAGAACCTCCCGCACCTTGTCCAGCGGAATCGCCTCCACCGTCTGCCCATTGCCACTCACCGTGGTCGCCATGAACAAGGCGTTGTAGACCGACTCTTCCACCGCATCGACGCTGGCCTGGAACACCGCGCTCATCTGCTCGTTGGCCAGTTCGGTGGTCTGCAGCTGCGCCGCGTCAAACCCACGCCGCACCGACGCCGCCGTTGAAAATGCCAGCACATAGTCGCCGCTGCCGTTGGAGGCGGAGCTGCCGGTGCGCCCCAAACCCATCATTCCGCGCGAGGCCAGACGCCGCAGGTTGCGGTCCGACAAGGGCGCGTCGGTCGCCACCACGATGATCACCGAGCCATCGCCGCGATCATCGGCAAGTCCGCGCACATTGCCCTGCGCTGCCACTGCATTCTGGAATGCATAGCGGTCCAGCTCGCGCCCGACCGGTGCACCTTCCACCTGCAGGACACCGCCGAAATTGGCCTGCACCAGCACGCCGACGGTCCAGCCGCCAAGACTCTCGGGCAGCTTGCGCGAGGAGGTGCCAATACCGCCCTTCCAGCCGAATGCCACCGTGCCGGTGCCCGCACCGACACTGCCTTCCTGCACCGGCCCGCTCTTCGCACTCTCCAATGCCCGGCGCACCGCGTCCGCGGTAACCGGCCGTGCGCGGATGTCATTGAGGCCGCCATCATTGGTTTCACCAACAACCACGTTCAACGAGCGCACCTGCTGCATGTCCGGCTGCGCCAGCATCCACTCGGCCATCGCATCAGCCGCCTTCCACACACAGAGCGTGCAGGTCAGCAGGATCGGGGTTTCCAGTTCGCCCAGTTCGTTGACCTGGGTGCTGCCGACAAATTTGCCGAAGCCGTTGCCAACATGCAGCGCCGCCGGCACCCGCGAGCGGTAGGCATTGCCGGGATGCGGCAGGATCGCGGTAACGCCGGTGCGTACCGTGTTGCCGGTACTCAGCGTCACCTGGCCAACGCGCACGCCGGCTACGTCGGTGATCGCGTTGTTGCTGCCTGGGCTGAAGATGCCGGGCGCGACGCCCAGCTCACGCGCGCGTTGGCGCGGTGCGTCCTGCGCGGCGGCGCCCAGGACGCAAAGCCCCGCCAGCGCCACGGTCAATCGGAGGAAGAGACGAGGCGGCGTGCGGGGCATGATGTTCCTTACAGGCGTTGGCGGACTGCCTCGAACAATGCCACACCCGTCGCCACGGATACATTGAGGCTCTCGACGTCGCCCGGCATCGGGATGCGCACCAGCTGGTCGCAGGTTTCGCGGGTCAGGCGGCGCATGCCATCGGCTTCGCCGCCCATCACCAACGCCACGTTGCCACGCAGGTCGAGCTTGTGGATGGTGGTTTCGGATTCACCGGCCAGCCCATACACCCACACGCCCAGCTTCTGCATGTCCTTGATGCAGCGGACCAGATTGGTCACCGATACCACCGGAATGCTGTCCGCGGCACCGGCGCTGACCTTGCGCACGGTCGCATTGACCGGGGCACTCTTGTCCTTGGGGATCACCACCGCAGTGACGCCAGCGGCGGCGGCACTGCGCAGGCAGGCGCCGAGGTTGTGCGGGTCCTGCACCTCGTCCAGCACCAGCACCAGCGCCTTGCCTTCGGCCGCTTCGATCAGGCCCTTCAGTTCGTTCTCGTCCCACAGCTTGGGCGCGGCATAGCGCGCCACCACGCCCTGGTGGCGGACCTGGCCGGCCACGCCGCCCAGCGCCTGGGCGTTGACCTTGCGCACGTCGATGCCCTTGCGCAGGGCCTCTTCCTCGATTTCAACCAGGCGCGGGTTCTTGGCGCCGGCCTCGATCAGGACCTCGCGGACGTTTTCGGGGTCTTTCTCGATCGACGAAGCAACGGCATTGACGCCGACGATCCACTGGTTCTGCTTGCTCATGGGCGTCACATGGGGACTTCTGGGGGTGGCAATGGTAGGCCGATTCGGCCCGGCCCGCAGCTGCCACCGGCCTGCGGGGTGCGGGAATGGCGGCCGCCGCTGCTGCGAGGGCCGCTTCCGGCATCAATACTTCTGCTTGGTGCGCTTGGCTGGCTTGCCGCGTTCGGGCAGCGGCGGCAGGCCTTCCTCCAGCGGTTCGCCATCCAGCTTCTCGACCAGCCGGAAGTCGATCTTGCGCTCTTCCATGCTGGCCTTGAGCACCAGGATGCGGACCCGGTCACCGAGCCGGAACTCGTTGCCGCGACGGTCGCCGCTCAGCGTCTTGCGGATCGGGTCGAACTGGTAATAGTCGTGCGGCAGCTGGGTCACGTGGACCAGGCCATTGACCTTGGACTCGTCCAGCTCGACGAACAGGCCGAAGCTGGTCACGCCACTGATCACGCCCTCGAACTGGCTGCCAACGTGCTTTTCCATCCATGCCGCACGGAAGCGCTCATCAACCTCGCGCTCGGCCTCATCGGCACGGCGCTCACGCTCGGAGCACTGCAGCGACAAGGCCGCCATTTCGCGCGGGGTGTAGGTGTACTTGTCGAGCGGACCGCCGCTCAGCGCGTACTTGATGGCGCGGTGCACCAGCAGATCCGGGTAACGGCGGATCGGCGAGGTGAAGTGCGCGTAGGCCTCCAGCGCCAGACCGAAGTGACCGTTGTTGTCCGGCGAATACACCGCAAGCGACTGGCTGCGCAGCAGCACCGACTCCAGCAATGCCGCGTCCGGGCGCTCACGCACCTTCTTCAGCAGCTTGGTGTAATCGCCCGGCTGCACCTTGCTCCACGGCGGCAGACTCAGCTTGAATTCCTTCAGGAACTCCAGCAGGTCGGCGAACTTGGACTCCGGTGGCCGCTCGTGCACGCGGAACGGCGCCGGCACATGCTTGGACAGCAGGTAGCGCGCGGCCTCCACGTTGGCAGCGATCATGCATTCCTCGATCAGCTTGTGGGCGTCGTTGCGCACCATCATGCCGGCCTGGGTGACCTCACCGCGGTTGTCCAGCACGAAGCGCACTTCCGAGGATTCAAACTCGATGGCGCCGCGACGCTCGCGCGCCTTGGACAGGATGCGGTACAGCTGGTGCAGGTTCTGGATCTGCGGCAGCAGCGGGCCGATGAAGGCCTTGGCATCTGCGTCGTCCTCGCCCACCGCCGCCCACACCTGCGTGTAGGTCAGGCGTGCGTGTGAATTCATCACCGCTTCGTAGAACTTCGACTCGCTGACCTGGCCATCGCGCCCGATCTGCATGTCGCAGACGAAGCACATGCGGTCTTCCTTCGGCCGCAGCGAGCAGATGCCGTTGGACAGCGTCTCCGGCAGCATCGGCACCACGAAACCGGGGAAGTACACCGAGGTCGCGCGGCGCTGCGCTTCGTCATCCAGCGGCGTGCCGGGACGCACGTAGTTGGAGACGTCGGCAATGGCCACCACCAGCCGGAAACCGTCACGGTTCGGCTCGCAGTAGACCGCGTCGTCGAAATCCTTGGCGTCCTCGCCATCGATGGTGACCAGCGGCATCGAACGCAGGTCCACGCGCTTGCCGATCATCGAGGCTTCCACCGTCAACGGCACGGCAGTGGCCTCGTCCAGCACCTCCGGCGGGAACTCGTAGGGCAGCTCATGGCCGTGGATGGCGGTTTCCACCACCAGCGACGGGGTCAGCTTGTCGCCGAGCACGGCAATGATCTTGCCGATCGGCGGACGCCGCGAATCCGGCGCATGGGTCAGTTCGCAGACCACCAACTGCCCGTCCTTGGCGCCACCCGTGAGGTCGCCCGGGATCTGGATGTTGCGCTGGATGCGCTTGTCATCCGGCACCACGTAGCTGATGCCAGCCTCGATGCTGAAATGCCCGATCAGGCGGTTGACGCCACGTTCCAGCACGCGGGCGATGGCGCCTTCGCGGCGGCCACGGCGGTCGATGCCGGTGACGTTGGCCAAGGCACGGTCACCGTGCATGACCTTGCGCATCTCGTATGGCGACAGGAACAGATCGTCGCCGCCCTCGTCCGGGCGCAGGAAGCCGAAGCCTTCCGGGTTGGCGATGACCACGCCGGGGATCAGGCTCAACTGGCTGACCGGTGCGAAGCCGCCGCGACGGTTCTGCACCAACTGGCCGTCGCGCACCATCGCACCAAGGCGTTTGGACAGCGCGTCGGCACGATCGGGCTCGGTCAGGCCCAGCGCGGCACCGATTTCCTCGGCGTTCTGTGGTCCTTCGCAGCGGTCCAGCAACTGCAGGATGGCCTCGCGGCTGGCGATCGGCTGCGCGTAGCGCTCGGCTTCGCGCGATGCATACGGATCATCGAACGCAGCAGCCGGCGGACCGGACTTGCGACGGCCGCGCACGAAACTCTGCGGGGCGGCATCGTCGGTGAACTTGCGTTTCCCCGGCTTGGCAGCGGCGCGTGGGCCGGCCTTGCCTGGTTTTGCTGCGCCCGACTTCGCCGACGCGGACAAACTCTCCGGCATCCATGGCGGCAGCTTGGCGGTTTTTGCTTTGGGGGCTTTGCCCGGCGCCTTGCCCGGCTTGCTGCCGGTGGCGGACTTGCGGGCCTTGTCGGCCCCAGTGGTCTTTTTGTTTTTCATCAGCCTCCATGGTACATGGACCAAGGTGTACAGGGTGCGCACAGCATCACTGCAGATGTTTGTGAAAAACCGTTGACAAAGATCCGCATCCTCTGCAAACTGCGCGGCCTGAAGTGCCCAGGTGGCGGAATTGGTAGACGCACTAGCTTCAGGTGCTAGCGGGGGCAACTCCGTGGAGGTTCGAGTCCTCTCCTGGGCACCACGTTTCAAGATCAAACCCGCGAAAGCGGGTTTTTTCGTTTCTGCGGTTCGAACAAACAGGCCACGGTAGCTCGGGTAAGCGCGGCGCACCCGGGTTCCCCCCAATGCTCGAAGGCACCAGTGACGACCCCCGGGTGCGCTGCGCTTACCCGGGCTACGGTGATCGGACCTTTTCTTCACAAACCTGTTGACGGCACCAGAAACGTCCTACATAATCTCGCTCCTGAGTCGCCCAGGTGGCGGAATTGGTAGACGCACTAGCTTCAGGTGCTAGCGGGGGCAACTCCGTGGAGGTTCGAGTCCTCTCCTGGGCACCATGACTCAAACGAAACAACCCGCGAAAGCGGGTTTTTTTGTGCCCGCCGTTTTTATCTGTAGTGCCGAGCCATGCTCGGCAGAGGCTTTACCGACAATCCCAACCTGTAGTGCCGAGCCATGCTCGGCAGAGGCCTTACC
>NZ_JBXFWF010000088.1:0-14628 GCF_056854515.1 Stenotrophomonas sp. STEN063 | reverse complement strand
CAACAGCAACAGCAACAGCAACAGCAACAGCACGTTATCCCACCCGGCGCATCACCTAGGCTTCACCACCGGCCGAATAGCGGAACACCGAAACCGCCTCCGCCAACGCACTGGCCTGCTCTTCCATCGAGCGCGCCGCCGCGCTGGCTTCTTCCACCAAGGCTGCATTCTGCTGGGTGGTTTCATCCATCTGCACGACGGTGTGGTTGACCTGCTCGATGCCGGCCGATTGTTCCTGCGAAGCCGCGGCAATCCGCGCGACGATGTCGCTGACCTGCTGCACCGAGCCGACAATCTCACTCATGGTGCTGCCGGCCTGTGCGACCAACGCGGCACCATCGTCCACCTTGCCCATCGAGTCGCCGATCAGTTCCTTGATCTCGCGTGCGGCGGTGGCCGAGCGCTGTGCCAGGCTGCGCACTTCCGATGCGACCACTGCGAAGCCGCGCCCCTGCTCACCGGCACGTGCGGCTTCCACCGCAGCGTTCAGCGCCAGGATATTGGTCTGGAAGGCGATGCCGTCGATCACCCCGATGATCTCCGCGATGCGCTTGGACGACAGCTCGATCGCATGCATCGTCGACACCACCTGCCCAACCACATCGCCACCGCGTGCAGCGACATCGGCAGCACCCATGGCCAGCTGGTTGGCCTGACGGGCCGAGGCGGCGTTCTCGCGCACCGTGGCGGTCAGTTCTTCCATCGAAGCGGCGGTTTCCTCCAGGTTGGCGGCCTGCTGCTCGGTGCGGCGCGAAAGATCGTCATTGCCCGCCGCCAGTTCGTGCGCGGCGGTGTTGATCGCCAGCGAGCACTGCTTGATCTGGCCAACAATGCCGGTCAGGCGTTCGGCGGTAAGGTTGGCGTCGTTCTTCATCGCTTCGAAATCGCCTGCGTGGTCGCCCTGCACGCGATGATCCAGATCGCCAGCAGCCAGCGCCGACAACATCGTGCGCAGTTCGCCGGTGGTGGTTGCAACCACCTCCAGCAGCTGGTTGATGCCGGTGGTAAGTGTCTGGATGAAGCCAGCCTCGTTCACCGCCTGCAGGCGCTGGTCGAGAGCACCGGCCGAGGCGGCGGCGACGATGCCGGCGACGCTGTTCTCAAGCGCCAGTTCCTGGGTGCGGTCGTGCCACTCCACCGCGAAGCCGCTGCGGCTGCCGTCGGCGTTGAATACCGGCGTCACCACCTGGCTGAAATGCACCGGGCCAATGGTGATCTGGCCGTTGTGCACCTTCCTGAGCTGGTCGAGCATGCCGCGGATACGCGCCGGGTTGGCGTGGAAGCGGTGGATGCTGCTGCCGACCAGGGTATCGACGTTGAAGTCCGGGAAGGCCTTGCGCAGGCTGTCCTGCTGGTTGCGCAGCAAGGCCACGACCGAGCGGTTCACGTAGCGGATGATGTGTTCGTTGTCGGCGATCATCATGCCGGTGCGCGAGGCGTCCAGCGAAGCGCGGATCTGGGTGTTTTCGTAGTGCAGCGCGGCTTCCAGCTGGTGCTTCTGCTCCAGCTGGGTGCGCATGCGCAGCACGCCATCGGCGAGGGTGCCTGTGGCGAAGCTGCGTTCGTTGCCAATGGCGTCGTTGCGTTCACCGCTGGCGATCGCATCCACCATCGCACGCAGCCGTGCAGGTGCCGCGCCCAGGGTCAGTACCTGGCGGCGCAGTTGCACCGCCATTGCGCTGATGAAGGCGGTCTCAACCACCACGTACAGTGCATGCAGCAGGACGATATTGAGACCACTGCCCGCGGCAAAGGCACGCACCGGCAGGCCGCGCGTCTGCAGCCAGTAGAAGGCCAGGTGATGCACGCTGATTGCAGCGGCAGCCACCACCACCGGGATCCAGTCGCGGTAGTACAACAGCAGCGCGATCACCACGAACACGCCGAAGTGCATTTCCACCAGGCCATTGGCCTGCTGGATGGTGGCGGCGACCAGCGCCATCAGCACCAATGCCACCGTCACCCGGCTGAGCAGGCTGCCCGGTGCCAGTTTGATCTGCACTGCCATCAGCGCCAGCGAAGGCAGGCTGATCGCGAAGAACGGCAGCCATTGCCCTGACCACAGCGCCAGCGCCAACGACGCCAGGCCGAGGATCAGGCCGAAGTACAGGAACATGCGGTCCGCCGCGCAGGCCAGCTGCGTGTAGTAGGCGTCGGGAGGTGGCGTCGTGGCGTGGGGGCGAGTGGACATCGGGAACTCCTGGTCAACAGGAACAGCGGGGAGGGAGGAACAAGGGCGGGTTGCGTTCGGCCAGCAGCGCCGGTAACCAGCTGGCGAGGGTCGAGTTGCCGCGGCCACACGCCAGCGCGGAAGGCTGCAGTGGGCCGGCATAGAGCGGGTGGCCATCAGCGGCCAGCACCAGCAGTTCGTAGGCGCCGGTGGCACCCAGGGCGATGGTGTGCGCGCCTTGTGCCTGCAGCGCAGTGCTGAGCTGTTGCCAGGCCTGCTCGTCTTGCATGCAGTCGCAAGCGGGCGCGGTCAGTCGGATTGCCAAGGGTGCAGCGATCGCAGGCAGTTGCCCTTGCGCGCGCAGTCCATCCACCAGCGCTGCCACTGCCGCTTCGTCATCGCCGGGGCGGTGAGCAAGCGCGGCGACGCTGCGGGTGGTCCAGCCCAGCCAACAGGCGAGCAGGATCAGGCCGGTGATGACACCGGGCCGGAGGGCGGGGCGGGGGGGCATGCGATGGTGGGGCGCGCAGCACCCGTTGCGGGGCTGCGGGACATCTTCTCGATTACGGCAATGCCGGGGTTATCGGCTGCCGCGCTTACTACTGAAGCCGATGCCATTGGCATCGGGCTCCATATTCAGCTGGCGTCGGGCAACGCCGCGATGAAGTCGCGAATGATCAGCGCAACTGCCTCGGGGTCATCCATGTGCACATGGTGATGGCCGGGCAGGGTATGCAGGCGGCCATCCGGCAGCAGCGCCGCGCGCTGGCTGCGTTCCGGTTCCGGGAAGTAAGGCTGGGCCGGGGTGGCGTAGATCACCTGCACCGGGCAGAGGATGGCGCTGACCACATCGCAGACCTGTTCTTCGGTCATGCGGACCGCGGTAGGCAGCATCAACCGCGGGTCGCTGCGCCAGCTCCAGCCACCGTCGACCGGTTTGACCCCGCGTTCGATCAGCAGGCGCGCCGAGGCCTCGCTGAGCTGGTTAACCATCATCCGCGCGCGGACCGGCGCGCTCAGGTCGGGGAATACCCGCAACTGCTTGGCGTCCAGCTTGAGCATCGCTTCCACGTAGGTGCGCAGGCGCTGCACGGTCTCGCCGGCCGGTGCGGTGAGGCCGCCCAAGGCTTCAATCGAGACCAGTGCCTGCACCCGTTCACCGGCCACGGCGGCGACCAGGCTGGCAATCGCCGCACCCATCGAGTGGCCGAGCAATACAAAGCGGTCCCAGCCCAGCGCATCGGCAATGGCCAGGGTCTGCACGATGGCGTGCGGTGTGGTGTACGGCGTGGTCAGCGGCAGGTGGTCGCTATAGCCATGGCCGGGCAGGTCGACCATCACCAGGTCCAGCGTCGGCAGTTGCTCGGCCAGCGGCAGGAAGCTGGCCGCGTTGTCGAGCCAGCCATGCAGGGCGAGGACCTTCAGGCCATCCGGGTTGCCCGCGCGCAGGCCGGCGACGCGGATGCCATCGAGCTGCAATTCAAAAGGCGTCGCGTTCATGCCGGCTGCGCCGCCGCCAGCGCGGCCAACGCAGCGGCATGGGCGCTGCTGTCGTTGAGGCAGGGAATGTAGCGCATGCGCGCGCCACGCTCGGCCAGGGTTTCGGTGAAGCCCATCTGCACTTCTTCCAGGGTTTCTAGGCAGTCGGTGGCAAAGCCCGGGCAGACCACGTCCAGGGTCTTGATGCCGCCTTCGGCCAGTTCCCATAGCCGCGGCTCGGCATAGGGCTGCAGCCAACGCTCCCGGCCGAATCGCGATTGGTAGGCCAGCTCCCACTCATCGCTGTTCAGGCCCAGCGCTGCGGCAATGGCCTTGGCGCTGGCTTGGCAGCGCTGCGGGTAGGGATCGCCGGCATCGGCCAGGCGCTGCGGGATGCCATGGAAGGAGAACACCAGCTTGCCGCCGCGGCCATGTTCGGCCCAATAACCGGCAATGGAGGCGGCGACCGCGGCAACCCAGGCCGGGTCATTGGCGTAGTCGCGGATGGTCTGTACTGTCACCTTCGGGTTGCGTGCCTGCCATTGCTGCACGCGGTCCTCGATGGAGGCGGTGGTGGTGGTCGAGTACTGCGGATACAGCGGCAGCACCACGATGCGCTGGATACCCTCGGCAGCCAATGCATCCAGTGCCGGCAACATGGCCGGTTCGCCATAGCGCATGGCTTCGCGCACCCGCCACTGTGGCAGCTGTTGTTGCATGGCCTTGGCCAGGCGATGGGTGTAGACCGCCAGCGGCGAGCCTTCGGGCAGCCAGACCTGGGCGTACTTCTGCGCCGAGCGGCCACTGCGCAGCGGCAGGATCAGCCCATGCAGCAGCGGTTTCCACAGCAACGCCGGGATCGAGACCACACGGGGGTCGCTGAGGAATTCCGCCAGATAGCGTCGCACCGCAGGCGCGGTGGGTGTCTCGGGCGTGCCTAGATTGACCGCGAGCAACGCGGTAGTGGGGGCGTTGGACATCCGGGCATTTTCGCAGGTATGGGCGGAGAAGGGAGCGCTGCGGGTCTGCCGCGGACATCACCCCTCCCCAACCCTCCCCTTCGCGATGCGAAAGGGAGGGGGCACAGATGCTCATGCCTCTCGTCCGCTCACCAGCTATTCAGAGCCGCGCTACTAATTTCAGGCACTTGCGCTATCTTTCTATGCACCGACCTACGGAGTTACCCATGCGCCGCCTGCCGTGCCTTGTTCTGCTGTTGTCCGCGAGCCTGTTGTCCACCACTGCCGTCGCTGGTCCGCAGGAAGATCAACGTGCCCGTAATGCGGTGCGGGTGCTCAGTGAAATCCAGGACATCCCGGAGCAGGCCATCCCCGACAAACTGCTCGATGAAGGCCGCGCCATCATCGTCCTGCCGGACACCATCAAGGCCGGTCTGGTGCTGGGTGGGCGTCGTGGCCATGGCCTGATGTCGGTGAAAATGGCTGATGGCAGCTGGTCCAATCCCGTATTCATCAAGCTTACCGGCGGCAGCATCGGCTTCCAGGCCGGCGTGCAGTCGTCGGACGTGATCCTGGTGTTCCGCAACGACCGCAGCCTGGACAACATCGTCAACGGCAAGTTCACCCTCGGTGCCGACGCAGGCGTCGCCGCTGGCCCGGTTGGTCGCAATGCCGCAGCTGCCACCGATGGTCAGCTCAAGGCCGAGATCTGGTCGTGGTCGCGTGCCCGTGGCCTGTTTGCAGGCGTGGCGCTGGATGGCGCGGTGTTGCAGATCGACGATGCCGCCAACCTGGATGCCTACGGCCAGAACACCACGCCGCGCATGATTCTGGAGGGTCGCCTGAACAACGCGCCGTCGTCGGATGTCGTTTCCTTCCGTGACCGCCTGGAAGAGTCCACCTATGCCGCGCGGGAAAAGCGCGGCACCCAGGGCAGCGTCGCCCCGGTGGTGGCAAGTGCACCGCGCAGCAACGCGGTCAGCGTGCAGGCGCCGGCGGCCACCACGGAAGGTGCCGATACAGCGACCACTGCGCCGTTGCAGCATTCCACCGCTGAACCGGCACCGCAGCAGGGTTTCCAGCCGGTCTCCGAAGGCGAGATCCGCACCGAAAGCCTGGACGGCGGCAACTGACCTTTGGCATAGCGATCAATTAAGACCTTGTGCGCTATGCTCGACAACCTCCACACAGAATAACGCGAGCAGATCATGGGCAGTTTCAGCATCTGGCACTGGTTGGTCGTGCTGGTCATCGTCCTGCTGGTGTTTGGCACCAAGCGTTTGACGAGCGGCGCCAAGGATCTGGGCAGTGCGGTCAAAGAGTTCAAGAAGGGCATGCGTGACGAGGACAAGCCGGCTGCACAGCTGGGCGACGAATCGCGTGATGCCGACAAGAGCGGCGAAAAGCAGGCCGAGCACGACCGCGACGCGCGCTGATCCTGAGCGTACGACGTGTTTGATATCGGCTTCAGCGAACTGCTGCTGATCGCAGTGGTGGCCTTGGTGGTCCTCGGCCCGGAACGTCTGCCCAAGGCAGCGCGTTTTGCCGGGCTGTGGGTGCGACGAGCGCGCAACCAGTGGGATTCGGTCAAGCAGGAGCTGGAACGCGAGCTGCACGCCGAGGAGCTCAAGCGCAACCTGCAGGATGTGCGCCAATCGATGCAGCAGGCCGAGGCCGGGCTGCGCGACCAGGCCGGGCAGGTGCGCAACGAGGCCGATGCCTTCAAGCGCGAAGTGGAGCTGCCGGAATCGGCTGCCGAGCGGGTGATCGAGCCGCGCACCATCGCGCCACGCCCGACCGCCACCGCCGATGGGCAGCCGCCCGCAACGGCGGAACCGGCCTCGCAGGAAGTGGCCGCCGCGCCGGTCAGTGATGCCGCGATCGACCCCGAGATCAACCGCAGCATCCCTTTGGGTGATGTGCGGGCAAGCGCCGAGCAGGCGCCGGCAAACCCGGAGCGGACGCCATGAGCGCGGCCGATCTCAACGAAAGCAGCCTTATCGAGCACCTGATCGAGCTGCGCTCGCGGGTGGTGCGCGCGCTGCTGGGCCTGGGCGTGGTGCTGCTGGCGCTGATGCCGTTCTCGCGCACCCTGTATACCCATCTGGCCATGCCGCTGATCTCGCAGCTGCCGGCCGGGCAATCGATGATTGCCACCAATCCGGCTGGCGCGTTCTTCGCGCCGCTGAAGCTGACCTTCTTTGCCGCCCTGTTCGTGGCGGTGCCGTGGTTGCTGTACCAGGCCTGGGCCTTCGTGGCACCGGCCCTGTATGCCCGCGAGAAGCGCCTTGCGCTGCCCTTGCTGGGTTCGGCGGTCGCGCTGTTCTATATCGGCTGCGCGTTCGCGTATTTCCTGGTGCTGCCGGCGGTATTCCATTTCCTGACTACCTTCCGCCCGGACGTGATTGCCATCACGCCTGATGCCAGCGCGTATCTGGATTTCGTGCTGGCCATCTTCTTTGCCTTCGGTGCCAGCTTCGAGCTGCCGGTGGCGATGGTGATCCTGGTCCTGCTGGGCTGGGTGAGCCCGCAGCAGCTGCGTGAAGGCCGTGGTTACGCGATTGTCGGTATCTTTGTGCTGGCGGCGGTGCTGACCCCGCCGGATGTGGTGTCGCAGCTGATGCTGGCGATACCCATGTGTTTCCTTTACGAATTGGGCATACATGCGGCCCGTTGGCTGCAGCCACGCGACCAGGGCAAGACCGCGAAATCCTGATTCAACCGCAGCAGGCGGTTGTCGGCAATCTGCGCTATTTTTCACTGAAAAGAGGCCGCGCGGATTGGCAGGCGTGGTGGCACCCCGGGGGACACCTGCATGACGCAAAAGAAGAGTAGCTGGATCAACAATGTGCCGTTGCTGAGCAAGATGCTGGCGGCATTTGGCTTGGTTTTCCTGTGTTTCCTGGCCACCAGCGTGGTCAGCTACCGCACCTCGGGGCGGGATGACGACGCGCGCCGCCATGAAAGCGTCCAGATCGAGGTGATCCGCCAGGTCGAGGATGCGATCCAGGCCGTGCGCCTGCAGCAGATCGCGGTCCGCAATTACCTGCTTGGCGACGGCGAGCGGCATATGGACGTGGTGGCCAAGCAGCGCGAGCGCCGTGATGCTGCATTGACCGCCGCGGTGACCGCTGCCGGTACCGACCCGGTGGCCGAGCAGCTGCGCCGCATGCAGGCCCAGGCCCGCAACTGGGACAACGAGCTGATGGCGGTGCTGAGGCCAGCCGCCGGCGCGGAACCGCTCAGCCAGGCGCAACAGCTGGATGCGCTCAGCAACGGCGGCCAGGGCAATGCACTGGCAGACGCGCTGGATGGGATCTACGACGCGGAGATGACCCAACTGCTCAGTGACCGCGGCCAGATGAGCAGCTGGATCGCCCGCGCGCACACGATCTCGCTGGTACTGCTGGTGCTGGGCTTCATCATCATCCTGCTTGCGCTGTGGATGATCTCGCGGTTGGTGGTCAACCCGATCAACCGTCTCACCGACAAGATGACGCGTCTGTCCAATGGCGACCTGGACGTCGAGATCGCCGGTCTGCACCGCGGTGATGAAATCGGCGAGATCGCACGCGCGCTGGAGGTGTTCCGGCGCAATTCGCTGGAGTCGCGTGATGCCAACTGGGTCAAGCTCAGTGTCGGCGAAGTGGGTGCCGAGCTGCAGACCGCACAGACCCCGGCCGACTACGCGCAGGCATTGGTGTCGCAGATCGCGCCGCGCATCGACGCGCCTATCGGCGTGTTCTTTGCATGGAATGAGGAAGAAAAGCAGCTGCACCTGCAGGGCAGCTACGGCTTCCAGCGGCGCAAGCACCTGGGCCTGCAATACGGGCTGGGCGACGGACTGATCGGGCAGGCGGCGCTGGAGCGCAAACGCATCAGCGTGCAGCAGGTGCCGGATGACTTCTTCGGCGTGCACTCGGCGCTGGGCGAGGCGCAGCCGCGTCATCTGGTGGCGGTACCGCTGCTGTTGAAGGACCGGCTGCTGGGCGTGTTCGAATTCGGCACCTTTGGCCATTTCAACGCCACCCAGGAAGCCTTCATCGACTCGGTGCTGCCGACCGTGGCGCTGGGCCTGGACAATATCTGCCGCGCCGACGAGACCCAGCTGCTGCTGGACCACACCCGTGCCCAGGCCGAAGAGCTGCAGGTGTCGCAGCTGGCCTTGCAGGCGCAGGAAGAAGAACTGCGCGCCACCAACGAAGAACTGCAGGGCAAGACCGTCGAGCTGGAGGAACAGGCGCAGCGCCTGTCCGCCTCGGAAGAAGAACTGCGCGTGCAGGCCGAGGAACTGCAGGCCTCCAACGAAGAGCTGCGGCAGAAGACCGAAGTGCTCAACGAGCAGAAGGACGTGCTGCAGGTATTGCAGCGCGAGACCGAGTTCAAGGCGCAGGAGCTGGCGCGTGCCAGCCAGTACAAGACCGACTTCCTGGCCAATATGTCGCACGAGCTGCGCACGCCACTCAACAGCCTGCTGATCCTGTCCAAGGAGCTGGCCGAGAACGAGAGCGGGCATCTGGACGTGGAGGAAGTGGAGGCGGCCGCGGTCATCCACGACTCCGGCTCCAACCTGCTGCGGCTGATCAACGACATCCTCGATCTGTCCAAGATCGAGGCCGGCAAGATGGACGTGCACCGCGAGGAAGTGAAGATCGACGCCATCACCCGCGAGGTGACGCGCCACTTCCGCCATATGGCGATGGAGAACCGCCTGGAGTTCGCCATCGATGTGGCCCCGTCGATGCCCGACGCCTTGGTCACCGATCGTTCGAAGCTGCAGCAGGTGCTCAACAACCTGCTCGGCAACGCCTTCAAGTTCACCCGCGAAGGCTCGGTGACCCTGCATATGGCGATGGCCGACAGCGCCATGCTGACCCGCATCGGCGCCGCTGCCGACGACCAGCACGTGGCGCTGACGGTGCGTGATACCGGCATCGGTATTCCCGAGGAACGCCTGGACTCGATCTTCGAAGCCTTCGAGCAGGTCGATTCCAGCACCAGCCGCCATTACGGTGGCAGCGGTTTGGGGCTGGCGATCGCACGGCGCCTGGCGCAGTTGCTGGGCGGGCAGCTGGTGGTGGACAGCGAACAGGGCAAGGGCAGCAGCTTCAGCCTGGTGCTGCCGCTGTTGTCGGCCGGCCTCAGCAGCGCAGTGGCGGCGACGCAGGCCAGCATCGAGCAGCGGCCTGCGCCCACGCCGGGCCCGGCGCGCGCGGCTACCGCGCAGCTGATTGACTGGATTCCCGATGACCGCCACGCCATTGCGGCGGGTGAAACCGTGATCCTGACGGTGGAAGACGATCCCGCCTTCGCCCGTATCCTGGTCGACCTGATCCGCCGCAAGGGCCACCGCGCGCTTGCCGCCGCCGATGGCGAGAGTGGCCTGGAACTGGCGCGTCGCTATCGTCCCACTGGCATCCTGTTGGATGTGATGTTGCCGGGCATGGACGGTTGGTCGGTGCTGCAGCATCTCAAGCACGACCCGGTCACCGCTGCCATCCCGGTGCACTTCATTTCCGCCGTCGATGAAGCCGCTCGCGGTGTCGCCCTGGGTGCGGTCGGCTACCTGACCAAGCCGGTGGATCGCAAGGCGCTGGTTGCCGCCTTCGACCATCTGCTGGATGTGGCCGGCAAGATCGTGCGCAAGCTGTTGCTGGTCGACGATGATCCGGATTCGCGGCTGGCGCTGACCCGCCTGCTGCAGGCGGACAACGTCGAGATCGACCAGGTCGCTTCGGGCGAAGAAGCACTGGAACGCATTGCCACTCACAGCTACGACTGCATCGTGCTGGATCTCAACCTGGGTGGCATCTCCGGCATCGAGTTCCTGGAGAAAGCCGCGACCCTGGTGGCTGTGCCGCCGGTGGTGATCTACTCCGGCCAGGACCTGAGCCGCGAAGACAGCCTCAAGCTGCGCCAGTACACCGACAGCATCGTGATCAAGGGCCAGCGCTCGCCCGAGCGCCTGCTCGATGAGGTGAGCCTGTTCCTGCACAGCATCGGCTCGCGCGGTGCCAACGCCACGCCCGCCGATGACAACAATCTGGGCGGCCGACAGGTGCTGCTGGTCGATGACGACATGCGCAACCTGTTTGCCCTGTCCAAGTCGCTGCGCGCGCGCGGGGTGAATGTGTCGATGGCGCAGGACGGCTACAAGGCGCTGCAGCAGCTGGAGGAAAATCCGTCCATCGAGCTGGTGCTGATGGACATCATGATGCCGGGCATGGATGGTTACGAAACCACCCGCGAGATCCGCAAGCTGCCGCAATGGAGCAACCTGCCGATCATCGCCGTCACCGCCAAGGCGATGCATGGTGACCGCGACAAGTGCCTGGATGCCGGTGCCAATGATTACCTCACCAAGCCGGTGGACCTGGACAAGCTGTTGTCGATGATGCGTGTATGGCTGCAAAAGTAGGCCCCATCGCACCGCAGGCATCGCGTGATGACATCGACGACATCGAGGTCGATGCCTTCATCACCGCGATGTCGCGGCGGCATGGCTATGACTTCACCGGTTACGCGCCGTCTTCGTTGAAGCGGCGTGTGCTGGCGCTGGCGCATGGGCTGGACCTGCCCACGGTGAGTGAGCTGACCGCGCGCGTGCTGCGTGAAGACGAGATGGTGCCGCAGGTGATCGCCAAACTGTCGGTGCCGGTGTCGGAGATGTTTCGCAACCCGGCGGTGTTCCGCAAGCTGCGCGATGAAGTATTCCCGGTGCTGGCCTCGTACCCGCAGATCAATATCTGGCAGGCCGGTTGCGCGCACGGGCAGGAGGTCTATTCGCTGGCCATCCTGCTGAAGGAAGCCGGTCTGTACGACCGCTGCCAGATCTACGCCACCGACTTCAGCGATGAAGCGCTGGCCAAGGCACAGGAAGGCATCTTCCCGATCCGCGATGCACGCCTGTATTCGGAGAACTACCTGGCGGCCGGAGGCCGTCATACGTTGTCCGATTACTACCACGCTCGCTACGACTTCATGAAGCTGGATGAGCGGCTCAAGGAGCGGGTCACCTTCGCCAACCACAACCTGGTCTGCGACGGTGTGTTCACCGAGGCGCAGCTGATCCTGTGCCGCAATGTGCTGATCTATTTCTCCGACACGCTGCAGGACAGGGTGCTGGGCCTGTTCCGCAGCAGCCTCAGCCGTGGTGGCTTCCTGTGCCTGGGCAACCGCGAGTCGATCCGCTTCGCCCCCAGTGCGCGCGATTTCGTGCCGCTGGATGCCGAACTGCGGCTGTACCGCAACGCCGGGGGCTTGCTGTGAAAACCGCGTCCGGGCAGCCTCCACAAGTCGTTGTGGTGGGGTGCTCGGCGGGCGGGCTTGCCGCCCTGCATCAGCTGCTGGGCGGGCTGTCAGGGCCGCTGCCGGTGCCGATGGTGGTGGTCTGCCACAGCGGTTCGGAGGATATGCGGGTGTTCTGCGAGCTGCTGGCCAGCCGTAGCGGGCTGCCGGTGGAGGAGGCTGAAGAACGCCAGCTGCCCGAGCCCGGGAAGGTCTATGTGGCCCCGTCCGGCTACCACCTGCTGATCGAGCGCAACGGCCGCTTTGCCCTCAGCATCGACCCCCGGGTGGCATTTTCACGCCCTTCGATCGATGTTCTGTTTGAATCTGCGGCCGAGGTCTGGCGCGGACAGGTGCTGGCGGTGTTGATGACTGGGGCGAATTCCGACGGTGCCGAAGGGTGCGCGCGGATACGACGCTCTGGTGGCACACTGATCGTTCAGGACCCGGAAACGGCGCAAGTGGCTATGATGCCTGCCGCCGCACTGGAGCTGGCTGGCGCCGACCATTGCCTGCCGCTCCCTGAAATTCCCTTTTTGCTGGAAGCATTATGCTCGTGACCAAGCCGGCGGCAGTGCAACGCCCCAAGATCCTTGCGGTGGATGACAACCCCGCCAACCTGCTGGTGATCCGCCGGGTGCTGGCCAAGCTCGACGTGGACGTGGTCGAGGCGGCCTGCGGCAACGATGCGCTGAAGGCGACGCTGGACGATGAGTTCGCGCTGGTGCTGCTGGACGTGTACATGCCGGACATCAACGGCTTCGAAGTGGCCGAGATCCTGTCGCAGGAAGAAACCACCCGGCAGACTCCGATCATCTTCGTCACCGCCACATACGCAGACGACGTGCACCGGCTCAAGGGCTATGGTTTTGGCGCGGTGGACTACATGGCCAAGCCGCTGGAGGCCACCATCCTGCTGTCCAAGGTGCAGGTGTTCCTGGAGTTGTACCGGCACCGGGTCGCGTTGCGCGACGCGTTGAGCGAGCTGTCCGAGCGCAACCGCCAGCTGGAGATCGAAGTCGAGCAGCGCAAGCAGATGGAGCAGGAAATGCGCCATCTGGCCATGCACGACATGCTGACCGGGCTGCCCAACCGGGCCTTGTTCATGGACCGGCTGGAGAGCGCCCACCACCGTGCGCAACGCCATGGCGGCATGTTCGCGCTGGTCTATGTGGACGTGGACCGGTTCAAGGAGGTCAACGACACCTGGGGGCACGGTGCCGGCGATGCGGTGTTGATCGAGCTGGCCGCACGGCTGCGCGGCGCATTGCGTGAGAACGACACGGTGGCCAGGTTGGGCGGCGACGAATTCGCGCTGGTGCTGGAAGAGCTCGACGACATCAGCGATGCCCATCGTCTGATGGAGCGGGTGACGCAGTCGTTGCAGGCGCCGATGCGCTACCTGCGCGATGGCGAAGAACTCACCCTGGCTATCGCCGCCAGCATTGGCGTGGCTGCCTACCCCGCGGACGGTGCCGAGGTTGACGCCCTGCTGCATGCTGCCGACCAGGCCATGTACCTGATCAAGCGCAGCCGCGACACGGTGTGAAAGAAAAAGGCCGCGCATCGCTGCGCGGCCTTGCTGCAAGCAACCTGACAGCCTGGATCAGGCTTCGAACACGTGACCGCTGCTTACCGGCGGCGGGGTCGGGCCGGTCGCATCGGCCGGAGCCAGCATCTGCTTCCAGGCCGCATACACGGCACCTGCAAACACCGGCATCAGGATCGCCATCAGCAGCAGCTGGGCGATGGCCATGGCGGCGCCCTGGCCGGCAATCAGGCCGATGAACAGCGCCACGATGATCACCGCGAAATAGATCGCGAAAATGGCGATGAAGGCCAGTACGAAGAACACCAGCATCGCCGGCAGGTTGTGGATGCTGGCGCGCAGGCTTTCGCGCAGCGCGTGCATGCCACCGGAGCGTTCGAACATCACCTGCGGCGGCATCACGAACAGTGCAAGCGTCAGCGCGATGAAGCTGGCGATCAGCAACAGCAACCACAGCAGGATGCGCCCGGCCGGCAGCGTCGCCACCAGTGCCTCGATCTGTGCCGGGTCCGGCTGTGCACCGGATTGGCTGAGCTCATTGAGCTTGACCATCACCACCGACAGCTGTTGCAGGCCATCGGTGCCGACCAGCACCAGCAGCAGCGTGCCCAGCAGCAGGGCGGCGAACAGCTGCGGCAGCAGGGCCACCAGCAGGTGCGGCGCACGGCCTTCCTGTACGCCCTGCAGCAGGTGCGCCGGCCTGGCGGTCCGGCCCTGGTCGACCTCGCGGATCGCCCACAGCATGCCGCCCATGAACAAGGGGCCGGCCAACAACAGCAGCAGCTGCACCACGGTGCCCAGCGCCGGCACCAGCATCGACAGCGACAGCACCAGCGAGGTGCCGACGCCCCACAGGATGCCCAGCGAACCCAGCGCCAGCGGCGCGCGCTTGAGCAGGCCAAAACCGGTCAGCAGCCATTCCGCACCGGCAGAGGCCGGTACCTTGCGAATCTCGCTCATTGCAATTCCGAAGCGGGGGAGTGCGCGGGCAACACGCCGGCGCTGGGCGGATTATCGCCTGAAACCCGGGTCGGGTTTATGAGGACAAAGTAACGGCGGGGTTTGCTCCCGCCCTTTCGCGCAGCGAAGGGGCGGTTGGTAGTGGCCCACCCAGTAGCGCGGCGGCCGGAACCGGCACACCAAAACAGACCCAATCACGCCCCCACCACGCTTTCTGTGCAACA
>NZ_JBXFWF010000087.1:0-14905 GCF_056854515.1 Stenotrophomonas sp. STEN063 | reverse complement strand
CGTGGGCTCGGAGATGTGTATAAGAGACAGGTACTGAAACCCGACTCTGACCCCGGTTTAGCCCCTGACCCCGGTTTAGCCCCTCAAGCCGGTAAACTTGCGCGGTTTTCAAAGATTCCCGGTAGTTCCCATGTCCCGATTCCCCGCCCTTACCCTGCTGGCCGGCGCCGTGCTGTCGCTGGCTGCCTGCAGCTCGACCGCGCCGCTGAGCCGCGTTTCGCCGTCCCCGGCCGATGCCGTCGAGACTCCGGCGAATGCGCCCAATGACAACCTCAATGCCGTGCTGTGGGTGCAGCGTTCGCAGGAGTACCGGGCCAGCGCGCTGCAGACCTGGCGGCTGGCCGCTGCACAGCTCGACGCCGCGCTTGCCGATGGCAGCTGGACCGCGCTGCTGCCGGAAGAGGGTGGCAAGCACCAATCGGCGAAGTTGAAGCCGGCGGTGGTGGTGGATGTGGATGAAACCGTGCTGGACAACTCGCCGTATCAGGCGCGTTTGGTGCGCGACGGCAGCAGCTACAACGACGCGACCTGGGAAGCCTGGGTGGATGAGCGCAAGGCGCAGCCGGTGCCGGGCGCAGTGCAGTTCGCGCAGGCCGCCGCCGCCAAGGGCGTGACCATGATCTACATCAGCAACCGCACCGCGGCGATGAAGGACGCGACCATCGCCAACCTGCGCGCGGTTGGCTTCCCGGTCGTCGATGACAGTGTCTACCTGGGCTTGGGCACGCCGGTGCCGGGCTGCACCGAACACGGCAGCGAGAAGGGCTGCCGCCGCCAGCTGGTGGCGCAGAACTACCGCGTACTGATGCAGGTGGGCGACCAGTTCACCGATTTCCTGCAGGTCGAGGACAACAGCCTGGCTGCGCGCGATCTGCTGCTGGACAAGTACCAGGGCTGGATCGGCTCGCGCTGGTGGATCCTGTCCAATCCCACCTATGGTGGCTGGGAAGGTGCGGCGATCAATAATGCCTGGTCGTTGCCAGCGGACCTGCGCAACGGGGCAAAGCGCGACGCGCTGGAGGTGGCCCGATGAGCCGCGCACCGCTGCCGCTGCGTAACGACGAGCGCCTGATCTTCGCACTCGACGTACCGGGTAAGGCCGATGCCATCGAATGGGTCGACAAGCTCGGCGATGCCGTGTCGTTCTACAAGATCGGCATGGAACTGCTGGCCTCGGGCGAATACTTCGACGTGCTCGACGAACTGGCCAAGCGCGACAAGCGCGTGTTCGTCGACCTGAAGTTCTTCGACATCCCGGCCACCATTGCCGGCGTGATCAAGCGCCTGTCGCAGTGGCCGGTGAGCTACTGCACCATCCACGGCTGGCATCCCGGCATGATGGAAGCCGCTGCAGCCGCCAACAGCTCGGAAATGCGCCTGCTGGCGGTGACCGTGCTGACCTCGATGGGGCGTCCGGACCTGGCGCAGATGGGCATCGACCGTGAACCGGTGGACGTGGTGGTGGAGCGCGCGCTGGCCGCGCAGCGTGCCGGCATCGACGGCGTGATCGCTTCCGGCCAGGAAGCTGCGCCAATCCGCGCTGCGACTGGTCAGGGTTTCTCCATCGTCTGCCCCGGTATCCGCCCCGGCGGCCCGGTCGGCGACGACCAGCAGCGCACTGTGGGCGTGGCCCAGGCCTTTGCCGACGGCGCCGATGCCATTGTCGTCGGGCGGCCGATCCGTCTGGCTGCCGACCCGCGCGCCACGGCGCTGGCCATTCAGCGTGAAATTGTCGAATCAATCAAATAAATCAACAACTTATGCAGTTGTTTATAAAGTGTTGCTTTAACTGAATCGGGCGGGTAGGCTACGTCTCGTCCGGCTCTGCCGGCGATGCGTCAAACATGTCTACCGGTCCCGCACCGGTTTGAGGAGGTCTGTCACCGGCAACGGGGCGGCCTCTTTTTTTATGCCGGGTTTTGGGGATTCGTTGAGAGCACTGCGTTCTCCGCTTTGTTGTGTGGCAGCCGGAGAGCAGCCCCGGCCCTGTGCATGAAGCCATCGAACCAGCCATGCGCCCCCTCCCTTTGCCGCGGGCAAGGGGAGGGCTGGGGAGGGGGGCTCCTGCTGTCAGCCATCACCGAACCCCAATCCCGACTCTCCGCTCCACCGTGACGGCCGTGCTTGCCGCTGTCACCGGGCAGGCATCAAGATGCTTGGCCTACGGGAGGATAGCCGCCGCCATGCAACGCCGTTCACTACGCAGTTGCCACACCATCATCCTGGCCTCGGTCTGCCTGGTAGCCCTGTTGGCGGCCTGCAAGCGCAACGCCGAGCCCTTGCCCGGCGCCGCCACCGAGCCTGCCGCGGCGGTGCGCCAGCTGACCCAGTACCTGCGCAACAACGACCTGGTCGGCTATGCCCGCGCCGCGGTGCCACCTGCCCAGTACGCCGAACTGGAAGCGGCCTGGGCGCAGGGCCATAGCCGCTGGCCGCTGACCGAGCTGCCCTTGGACGAAAAACTGCCAGTATTGCTGGCAACGCTGTCGGAGAAGGATGCCGAGCGCACGCTGCAGCGCGCCTTCAAGGCGCAGTTGGAAGGCCAGAGCGCGGCCGTGCGGCAGGCCGCGCATTCGCTGGGCCTGTTCGGTGTGCAGTACATCAGCCACCAAGGTGACTACAACGCAGCCGAACGTGCGCACTACGTGCAGTTGGCTACCGCACTCAGCGATTGGGCGCAGGCCGCACCACTGTCGGATCCGAAACTGGCACAGAGCTCGATTGCCACCCTCACTGCCGCCGCCCGTGCCTCCGGACTGGCCGATGAGCAGGCCTTCCAACAGGCCGGCATGACCGGCACCTTGCAGAAACTCGGTCCGTTCGCAGCGGCCAGCAAGCAGGTGCTGGCCGCGTATGGCCTGAAACTGGATGAAAGCGTTGAGCAGATGCGCACCGGCCTGGTCTCGCAGGATGGCGACCGTGCCACCGTTCGCGTGCAGTACCCGCTCGCAGGCAAGGAACTGGACCTTGAAGTGGCGCTGGTGAGGCGCGACAAGCGTTGGTACCTGGCACGCACGCTCAGCGATGTGGACGCGGTGCTGGCGGCCGCGCGCGCGGCCGAACAGGCCAAGGCCGAGGCCCTTCAGCCGGCCGGAAATCCCGACCTGCAAACTGCAGACAACGCGGCAGCGGCGGCTAAGCCATAATGGCGCCGATGTCGAAACAGAAATCCCAGCCCGATCAGGGTGAACTGCTGCCGCCGGACGACGCCAACGCGACGCCCGCCACTCCCGCTGCCATCGTGCCGGGCGCTTCTGCGCGTCCGTCGCCTGCGTCCCGCGCTGCGCGTCGCCCGTGGTGGGCGCGCCTGCTGGGCAAGCTGATCGAGCCCTGGCTGGGCCTGAAGATCGAGCCCGAGCAGCCTGGCGAATACAACGACGGCCGCCCGGTGGTGTACGTGCTGGAGGACTACGGTCTGTCCAATGCACTGATCCTGGACAAGGCCTGCCGCGATGCCGGCCTGCCGTCGCCGCTGGTGCCGCTGGCCGGTGACCCGACCGGGCGCAAGCGCGCCTACGTGGCACTGTCGCGCCGCTCCAGCAACAGCGCGCTGATCCCCGAGCAGCGCGGCGCCAAGACCCATTCCGATTCGCTGGCCAAGCTGCTGCAGGCGCACCGCGCCAATCCGGGCCTGGACGTGCACCTGGTGCCGGTGTCGATCTTCGTCGGCCGCGCCCCGGACAAGCAGAGCGGCTGGTTCGCGGTGCTGTTCTCGGAAAACTGGGCACTGGTCGGCCGCTTCCGCCGCCTGCTGGCGATCCTGCTCAACGGCCGCGACACCATCGTCCGCTTCGCCCCGCCGGTCTCGCTGCGCGGCACCGTCGACGAAGGCCTGGAGCCGGAGCGCACCGTCCGCAAGCTGCAGCGCGTGCTGCGCACCCACTTCCGCCGCATCCGCGAATCGATCATCGGCCCGGATCTGTCCACCCGCCGCCTGCTGGTGGACAAGGTGCTGGAGTCCGATTCGGTGCGCGAAGCCATCGCCGTGCAGGCCAAGCGCGACAACTCCAAGACCACCGACGCCTGGAAGAAGGCGCAGGGCTACGCCTGGGAAATCGCCGCCGACTATTCCACCCCGGTGGTGCGCTCGGCCAGCTTCATGCTCAGCCACGTCTGGAACCGCATCTACGCCGGCGTGCTGGTGCACCACCTGGACAAGTTCAAGGAAGCCGCGCCCGGCCACGAAATCGTCTACGTGCCCAGCCACCGCAGCCACATGGACTACCTGCTGCTGAGCTACCTGCTGTACGACCGTGGCATCGTGCCGCCGCACATCTTCGCCGGCATCAACCTCAACCTGCCGGTGGTCGGCACCTTGCTGCGCAAGGGCGGTGCGTTCTTCGCGCGGCGCAGCTTCCGCGGCAATCCGCTGTACTCGGCGGTGTTCTCCGAATACATGGCGCAGCTGGTATCGGGCGGCTACTCGATCGAGTATTTCGTCGAAGGCGGGCGTTCGCGTACCGGCCGCCTGCTGCAGCCCAAGGGCGGCGTCATCTCCATGACCCTGCGTGCCTACCTGCGCCAACCGCGCAAGCCGGTGCTGTTCCAGCCCATCTACATCGGCTACGAGAAGCTGATGGAAGGCAACAGCTACCTGGACGAGCTGTCCGGCCGGCCGAAGGAAAAGGAATCGATCTGGGCGCTGCTGTGGGGCATCCCCAAGGTGCTCAAGCAGAACTATGGCCAGGTGGTGGTCAACTTCGGCGAGCCGATCGCGTTGAACGACGTGCTGGCGGTGAACGCCCCGGAGTGGGATGGCCAGCCGGTGCCCGAGGATGAAAAGCCGGCGTGGCTGATGAAGACCGTCGACACGCTCGCGCAGAACATCAACGTCCACGTCAACGCTGCCGCCGACGTCAACCCGATCAACCTGCTGGCGCTGGCGCTGCTGTCCACGCCCAAGCATGCGATGGGCGAGGCCGACCTGATCGCGCAGATCGAGTTGAGCAAGAAGCTGCTGGTGGAAATGCCGTACTCGGACCGGGTCACGGTCACCCCGCATTCGCCCGAGCGCATCATTGCCCACGCCGAGGAAATCAACGTCCTCACCCGCACCAAGCACCCGCTGGGCGACGTGCTCAGCGTCAGCGGCGATACCGCGGTGTTGCTGAGCTACTTCCGCAACAACGTGATCCACCTGTTCACCGCCTCGTCGTGGGTGGCGTGCTGCTTCCAGAACAACCGCCGCATGAGCCGTGGCGGTCTGCTGCGCCTGGGCCGCGGGCTTTATCCGTTCCTGCAGGAAGAGTTGTTCCTGCCCTGGAGCGAGGACGAGTTTGCCGCGCGCATCGACCAGACCATCGACGTCTTCGTGCGCGAAGGCCTGCTCCAGCATGTGGGCGAGGACGATGGCGGCATGCTCGCGCGCAGCACCGGCCAGACCGACGAAGTATTCCGCCTGCGCGCGATCGGCCACTCGCTGCAACAGGCATTCGAACGCTATTACATCGCCATCTCGGTGCTGGTGAAGAACGGCCCCGGCACCCTGGGTGCCGGTGAGCTGGAAAGCCTGTGCCAACAGGCCGCGCAACGCCTGAGCCTGTTGTATGCACCGGCCGCACCGGAGTTCTTCGACAAGTCGCTGTTCCGCGGTTTCATCCAGAAGATGCGCGAACTGCGCCTGGTCTGGCCGGACCAGAACAGCAAGTTGCTGTTCGACGAGCGTCTGGATGCCTGGGCCAAGGACGCCAAGTTCATCCTCGGCCGCGAGCTGCGCCACACCATCGAGCGTGTGAGCCCGGAAGCGGCGAAGCCGGAAGTGCCGCCAGTAGTTTGAGCGGCACCCCTGTAGAGCGGAGCCATGCTCCGCTGGGGCTCGACCGGTACAGCCTCTGCCGAGCATGGGTCGGCACTACCCTATCGATTGGTCTTGTGGGAGCGGCGTAAGCCGCGAAGCCACTGCTCAATCAGGTAGCGCGCATGCCGGCAACTTCAACGCTGCCGGCTTCGCGGCTTACGCCGCGCCTGCAACCCTGATCTTGCTTGCAAGGCCGCCTGCCGGGCATGGCTCGGCACTACAGTCGAGCATGGCCGGTTAGCCGCGTATGCCAATGGCTGCTGGCTTCGGTGGCGGTGGGCATGGCTGTTGCTCTGGTACGCATTTCAGCTGCTCGCGGATCTGATGCTTGATGGTTTCAATCAGGCCGTGCTCGCTTTCCTTCCTGGGGTGATCATCAACCCGGTCTGCCCTGGGAGTAATGTCGATGGTTCGTGTTATCGCCGGTGGTGACAAGGCGTAGGTATTGCGATTGTTCCAGATGCCGCAGATGGCGGTGAACGCGCCACTGCCACGTGCTGCGGCACTGGCTTGCGCCCGCGCATCGATGATTGCGTCGGTCGCAGTTGCCTTGCCCTCGGCAATGAAATAACGCATCTGTTTGCCCTTTGGGCGGAAGCAGAACATCGCACCATGACCCGGTAGCGTGCTGCTCAAGAGCAAGGTCCAACCGCCATTGTGGCCTTTGGTGTTTGCCTGTCGCGTGGCTTCCTGGCCGGCAGCGGGACGATTCTGGACCACGACGAAATTGCCGCTGTCCGGATGCGCCAACACGACCACCTGCGCGGAACAGCGTCCTGCGTAGCACGCAAACAGGATGAACACGCTCAACTGCCAGGGCCGCAGGTTACGGTCCTGCCTTGACCAGCACCGGCTTGCCGCCGCCACGGTAGGGGTCATAGGTCGGCATCCGATAGTCGTTGGGTTTCAGCTGCCGGCCACAGTTGAAGCTGCTTCCGCCGTGGCCCGGCGTGGGGTTGTAGCCTTCGCCACCAGGGCAGCCGGCCTGGCTCAGCGCGGTTTCCAGAGAGGGATACCACGACAGCAGGTTCTGCAACGGGCCCATGCACTGGAATGTTCCTGCGTTGCTGGCTTGGCACCATGCCTTGGCGGGGCCGTAGTCTGGTGGAGCAATACTTGTCTTTGGCGTGGTCGAAACCGCGGCCCCTCCTGCGGATGACATCGTCTGCACCTGCTGCCGGCTTGATGCCTCGACAAAGGGGCGCATCACCCGCTCGCGTTCAGTTGCTGCCGCGCGTTCGCGCTCTTCGGCCAGGCGTTTGCGTTCGGCCGCAACGTTGGCGCGCATGGTGTCTTCACGCGCTTTCGCGGTCTGTTGTTGGCCGCTGGTGGCGCTGGAGTTGCCAATCCCGTCCGTGCCGACGATGGTACGCGCATTGCCAACGTTCGCCGCGGACTGGCGCTGTTGCTGGGCGATGGCCTGCTGGCGTTGCTGTTCGGCCTGTCGTTCCAGACGGGTGCGTTCTTGCGCAAGGCGCTCGCGTTCCAGATCGCGTTGGCGCTGGCGGTCCACGGCCTCGGCTTCTCGACGGACATTCTCCAGGAAGCGTTGCCGTTGCAGATCCTCCTGTTGCTTCTTGGCCATTTCGCTACCCAACGTGCCGATGAACGCGTCGAATATGTTGGCGGTGCCGCTCTGCGCTGGGGCGTCGTCCCCGCCGTCGTCTTCGTAACCATCGTCGCTTGCCAGTGCTTCTTCCTGTCGGCGCAGTTCGTCCTCCCGGCGCTTGGCTGCAGCTTGCTGCTCGCCCTGTGCACTGATCTCCTTGTTCCGCTCCACCCCGCGGCGCACTTTTGCCAGGTCTTCTTCGCTCAACTGGCGGGGGGGCTGCTGTGCTGGCAACGCAGTTGGCACGGTGAGAAGAATGAACGCCACCGCAAGCATGGTCGGCTTCATGGTCAGAATCCAGTGCTCGCGGCTTCGTCACAGCTGGCCTGCAGAAAACGCATCGCGTACTCGACGCGATCGGCCATCAACGGGTCCGCAACATTCAAGCCGTAACCATCGGTGGCTCCGCTGGTGGCAAGGATGAGCTCACGCTTGCCGGAGCCATCCGACATCGAGTTCGCGAGCCTGGTGATGCTCACTTTCCCCCAGTTGATGTAGCGTGGGAGTGGGAATTCGCTCAGCGGGCGGAGTATGGCAACCCCGTCGGTGGTTGCGGTCCAGCGAACTCCTCCCGCGTACACACCCGCGTTCTCGTAGTCCATTTCTGTTATGCGGGTGACGCACGGGTTCACGTTCCCGCTCTGGTCGATGTTGTCGGTTTTCCTGACCCACAGGTTGTACATGGCCGGGATTCCATCGAACGTCGCCACGCGTTCGGGCACATATCTGGTTGATCTGTTCGGCACGCTGTTCAGGAACTGGTGGGCACCTTCGACGGTTTGCTTGGTTTGGGCGAGGGCATCACCGCCAAGCAGAAGACCGACGGCAGCAGCAAGTAGGCAGTGTCGGGGGGCGTTTTTCATGTGACCTTCCAGAGGGATGGAGTCAAGGAGAGACAGGTAATTTCGAGGTGTAGTTGAGTGCGATTCTTCGACGACTATGGAAAGCACTGGAGCGGCGGATCGATCCCCATCGTTTTGACGACCGACTTGACCTTGGCGCGATCTGGCTCCGATGCGCGGAGTGCATCGATGAGCTGTTGATTGCTTCCGTACACGGGGTGCGAGTCCTTTGCCATCGCGAAGGCAGCCGCTGCGGCCTGCAGGTCACATTGCCGGAATGCGTTGATAGCGCTTGCTTGAAGCTCCATTGCCTTGATGAGCCCGGATGCCGAATTGCTGTCGGCGTTGGCAGCGCCTGTTTCATCCACCACGAGGTTGTTTTTCCCCGCCGATACGGACTGGTTGATGAGGGTCTTGATGCCATTGACGCTGCAGGTACTGGCGTACTGCTGAAGCCTGCTCTCGGCCTGCCTGTAGGTGAAGTCAGTTGCCTTTGACCTGGCAACGTTTTCCTGGGCTTGCCTTTCCATTGCATAGCGGACCAGGGTCTCAGCCAGCGGCAGGTCGACGGATGCGACGTAATGTGCATCCCAGTTCTGGTAGTTGACGTCCAGCCCGCCAAAGAGGGCGCTTGTGATGCCGGTGGCAAGGTTGCTGCTCTTGGTCAGGTTGAGGACGGTGCTGAGGGCCGTGTTGGTGTTGCTTGCCAGATCGCGTCCATAGCGGCGTTGCTGTTGCTTCTGCGTTACCTGAAGCATGTACGCCGAGCACAGCATGTTCGTCACGATCATTCCGCTTTCAAGAAATGTGGCCGCTTCTTGCCGGCTGGCCGAGTTGGCTTGCGACAGTTTTGAATCCCTCTTGAATACGCCAGCCATGTCCTTGATGTACTGCGGGAGTTCGTCATAGGCCTTCCTGCGCAGCGTGGGTCTCGGTTGATCCTTTGCGGCCTCTCCTGCCGAATTGGAGCCCGAAGATGTTGAGCTCTTCTGAGCGGCTGCCGCGGGCCTTTGTGATAGTTCTGCTGCATTGGCTGTTGCACTCTCCCCTGGCCTGGCCGCAGGTGCTTCTTCCGACGTTGGATTTTCTTTTTCGTTCCTGCTCGGCACTACATCGGCTTTGGGCTCAGTCGCGAACTCATAGATCTCCTGATACGTCAGCGGTTGGATGGGTTTGCGCCAGGGGGCATTGATGTTCTGGAGGCTGGCGCAGCCGGTGATCAGAACCAGTGCCGGGACAAGCAGTAGCGGTTTCATGTTCACGTCCTTGATGTCCTTTCCGTGCCGCTTGCTGCCAGCGATGGCATTCCCTGTTTCCGCGATACGGTGGTGCTGCGGCACAGCAGCACCGTCTTCTTCTAATACATCGGTACCGGGGACTCCACGGGACGACGGGCGAGCTGCGCGGAGGATTCGCCCGCGCCACGCACGAGTCGTTGTGGCCGTTGAACGCGCTGCGCGTCCGGCTGTGGTTCCACGGCGCCTGACCATCGGAATGCATGCCCATGGCCAACCGCATGCGTGCGGCTGGAATTCGCTTTCTTCATGCTGCCCCCTGCAGACGTTGGGCCTGCCGATCTGTCGCCTGATCGACCAAACCAGCACCAAGCGCTGTCACCGGCAGTTGACCGTAGCCACAAAACCCAAAACACTCCCAACCGGGGCTTGACAACAGGGGGAAGGCCTTGGATCGGATGATTCAGCTGGTGGCGTTGGGGGAGGGCGGATGAGGCGCTCGTATTCCGGCTGCCTGCCCAAGCCGCTGCATTGGTTCCTCCTCACCAGGGGAGGGGCACATGGCTGATGGGGAACTGCTGGGTGAATTGCTGCGACCGCTCTACGCTTCGGTGCTGGATCCGACGCAGCTGGAAGTATTCAACCAACGCATGGCCGAAGCCACCTGCAGCCACATCACCGGGGTGATCATTCACGATGTCGCCGCCGGCAAGGGCCAGCTCAGCCACATACATGGCGTGGACAATGCGTATATGGCTGGACTGCTGGCCGACCTGGACCTGCGTGACGACCCGTGGATGAAGCGGGTCAGTCCGCAATTGGCCATCGGCCGGGTGTTGAACACGGATGCATTCCTTGCCCGCAGCGTCGCGTTGAACAGCGGTTTCTATGACGCCTATTACCGGCAGCTGGATATCGTCCAGCAGGTGGCATCGGTAGGTCTGTATGACGGCACCAACTCAGTGACCTTGTCCATGTGCCACGGTGACCTGAAGCGGACCTATGGCAAGCAGGAGCTCGGCTTGCTGCAGGCGCTGACCCCGCACTGGATCAACGCCTATGCCATGTTGCGGCGGATCGGTGACCTGCAGCAGCAGGTGACCACACTGGAGCAGGCACTGGAGTGTTCGCCGGTAGCAATGTTGATGTTGGGCGGGAATCTGCGTATCTGCCGTAGCAATGCGGCTGCCGAACGTTTGCTGGAGTACGGATTGCTACGCCGAGAGGGGGGGCAGTTGGGCGTGGCAGGGCGTGCCCAGGCGGGGCTGCAGGGGCTTTTGCAACGCGCGTTGCGCGGCGACAGCCAGTTGCTCGGCGGGGATGTGGAGAAGCTGGTGTTGCACGATGCCGCACAGCGTCCGTGCCTGGTTCTGACCGCACATCGGCTCGTGAAATGGTCACCGCAGGAGCAGGGGGCGTTACTGGTTTTCGCACGCGAGGTGAGACCGGCACCAGAGTCGCTGGAGTCTGCATTGCGACAGCTGTTTGGGCTGACGGAGGCCGAATCGCGGCTGGCGTCCGCAATGCACCGACATGCCGATGTTGGCGCAGCCGCCCTTGAGTGTGGAATAACCCCAGGTACGGCCCTGGGTCGGCTCAAGACCATTTATGACAAAACGGGAGAGCGGGGGCAGGTTGGCCTGGTGCGCCTGGTCAGCGTGCTGGCCACGGTCTGCCGCTGATCCGCGAAGCCGACAACAAGTTGAGCTGTCGCGGCTGCCGGCATCCCGTCGGTTTCAACGCTGGCGGCTTCGCGGCTGACGCCGCTCCTGCAACCGCAGTGTGCGGTGGATTGCCTTGGAAAGCTGCTGCCGAGCATGGCTCGGCACTACACGGTGATTGCCAGCCGGTGATTGTTGAACCGCATTCAGGCTGGCTCGTTCGGGATCAGCATGCTTTCCAGCTTGGTGATGCAGTCGCGCAGCTGCAGCTTGCGCTTCTTCAGCCGCTTGGACTCCAGGTCGTCGTCCGGGTTGGCGGCCAGGCGCGAGATGTCTTCGTCCAGACTGCGGTGTTCGGCCCGCAGGACGGCGATGCGTTGGCTGATTTGCTCGGGGGTCATGGTCTCCACGGGGATTGAGCATACACGTTGCCGCTGGCCGCGTGAGGTAGGCTGCCGACCCGGTAGAATGGGGGCATGAGCGCTGTCATTTCCCTGCCCGATCCCGCCCCGCGGGCCCGTGATCCGCACGTGGCCGAACGTGAACACCAGAAACTCGGCAAACGCCTGCGTCACCAGGTAGGCCAGGCCATTGCTGATTTTGGCATGATCGAGGCCGGCGACAAGGTGATGGTCTGCCTGTCCGGTGGCAAGGACAGCTATACCTTGCTCGACATCCTGCTACAGCTGCAGAAGAAGGCGCCGGTGCCGTTCGAGCTGGTGGCGGTGAACCTGGACCAGAAGCAGCCGGGTTTCCCGGAACATGTGTTGCCCGAATACCTGGCCTCGATCGGCGTGCCGTACCACATCATCGAACAGGACACCTATTCGGTGGTGAGCCGGGTCATCCCGGAAGGCAAGACCATGTGTTCGCTGTGCTCGCGCATGCGCCGTGGCTCGCTGTACACCTACGCCGAAGCCAATGGCTTCACCAAGATCGCGCTGGGCCACCACCGCGATGACATGGTGGCCACGTTCTTCATGAACCTGTTCCACCACTCCAAGATTTCCGGCATGCCGCCCAAGCTGCGCAGCGATGACGGCAAGCATGTGGTGATCCGCCCGCTGGCCTATGTGCGCGAAGCGGACATCATCGAATACGCCGACACCCGCCAGTTCCCGATCATTCCGTGCAACCTGTGCGGCAGTCAGGAAAACCTGCAGCGCAAGCAGGTTGGCCTGATGATGAAGCAGTGGGAAAAGGACACGCCTGGCCGCATCGAGCAGATATCACGCGCGCTGGGCGACATCCGTCCCTCGCAGCTGGCCGACCCCAAGCTGTTCGACTTCATGGCGCTGGGCCGCAATGAACAGGCGCCGGCGTCCGATCCACAGGCTTGGCTCGCAGGTGGCGACAAACAAAAAGATCAAGAAGCCCTTCTCCCGCCGGGAGAAGGGTTGGGATGAGGTTAGGCAGTGCTACGGTGGTTTCAAACCAAGCACTGCGCATCACCTCATCCATCCCCCTGCTCCACCGGCGGCACGCTCTTCGGAGCAGCTTCTCCCGCGAGGAGAAGCATGCCCCTGAACCATGAATACGAAATAGGACATCCATGTTTTTCAAGAACCTCACGCTGTTCCGTTTCCCTACCTCCATTGATTTTTCCGACGTCGACACGCTGCTGCCGCAGGTGGTGCTCAAGCCGGTTGGCGCGCTGGAAATGACCTCGCGCGGCTTCATCTCGCCGTTCGGCCGTGAAGAAAAGATCCAGTTCTCGCACCGCATCGGCGATGCGCTGTGGCTGACCGTCGGCGGTGAAGACAAGATCCTGCCCAGCGTGGTGGTCAACGACCTGCTGCAGCGCAAGCTGGAGGAGATCGAAGAGAAGGAAGGCCGCAAGCCCGGTGGCCGTGAGCGCAAGCGCCTGAAGGACGACCTGCTGCACGAGCTGCTGCCGCGCGCCTTCGTCAAGAGCTCGCGCACCGATGCCTTCCTCGACCTGCAGCACGGTTACGTCGCCGTCGACAGTTCCAGCCGCAAGACCGGCGAGAACGTGATGAGCGACATCCGTGGCATGCTCGGCAGCTTCCCGGCGATGCCGCTGAACGCCGAAGTCGCACCGCGCGCCATCCTGACCGCGTGGATTGCCGGCGAGCCGCTGCCCGAAGGCCTGAGCCTGGGCGAAGAATGCGAGATGAAGGACCCGGCCGAGGGTGGTGCGGTGGTCAAGTGCCAGCACCAGGAACTGCGCTGCGACGAGATCGACAAGCACCTGGATGCAGGCAAGCAGGTCACCAAGCTGGCGCTGATCTTCGAGGACAACCTGTCCTTCGTGCTCGGCGACGACCTGATCGTGCGCAAGTTGAAGTTCCTCGATGGCGCGCTGGACCAGCTCGAGCACATCGACGAGGAAGGCCGTCGCGCCGAACTGGATGCCCGCTTCGCCCTGCAGAGCGGTGAAATCCGTCGACTGTTCCTGCTGTTGGAGCAGGCATTCAAGCTGAGCAAGGCTGATAGCTGAACCCGTTGCTGACCTACCCGGTTTCGTAACCGGGTAGGGACTATGCTGGGACCATGGTTAGCCTGCTTCGCCGTCTGATGACCCCCGCCGCGCCGGTGATCCAGCGCGACACGGTGCGCCTGCGCCTGGACGATGCCGAGATCGAAGTGCTGCGCGTGCGTGATCCGCGTGCACGCCGGCTCAAACTCAGCGTGGACGAACGTGGTGCGCGGCTGACCATGCCACTGCGGGCGAGCCTGGTTTCCGGCGAGCGCTTCCTGCAGGCCAACCGGCAATGGTTGCAGCAGCAGTTGGCGCGGCTGGGGGGCGATGGCTTGCTCGCGCCAGCACTGCGTCTGCGTGAGCCCGGCGTGCTGCCCCTGCGCGGCGAGTTGTTGCCGGTGCAATGGCAGGAAGGTCGGTTCACCCGCATCGAGGTTGATGCGGGTGTGGTGACGGTCCAGCTGCCGGCACGCGCTGGGGAGCCGGCGTTGCGGCGCGCGCTGCGAGAGTTCTATGAAGTGCAGGTGCGCGCCGATGTCGGCCAGTGGCTGCCGCGCTATTTGCCGGGCCTGGCACGTGCACCGTCACGGCTGCGGCCAAAGGTGATGTCCTCGCAGTGGGGATCATTGGCGCCGGATGGTTCGATGGCCTTAGACCTGGCCTTGGTATTGGCGCGGCCGTCGGCATTCGAGTACGTGCTGGTGCACGAGCTGTGTCACTTGTTGCAGGCCAACCACTCGCCAGCGTTCTGGGCGGAAGTGGAAGCGCGTTTTCCCGAGTGGCGCGATGAGCGCGATTACCTGCGTGAGGAAGGCCGCAGGTTGAAGAGCACCTTGCATCAGCTGCTGCGGGCGCAGGGCTGAAGCCGAAGCTGAAGCCGAAGCCGAAGCCGAAGCAACGTCAAAAGCTTTCTCTTCGCTCCTCGAGCGTAAAGCCAAAGCTGGCCACTGTAGTGCCGAGCCATGCTCGGCAGAGCTTTACCGGCAAGATCAAAAGCTTCCCCTCATCCCAACCCTCGCTCCGCGCCCCGGCCCTTGCGCTGGCGCAAGGGCGTTCGATGGGCAGCGAACCTGTGGTTCGCAAGCTGCCCCTCTTACCCCGCAAGCGGTAAAGGCCACTGTAGTGCCGAGCCATGCTCGGCAGGGCCTTGCCGACAAGATCAAAAGCTTCCCCTCATCCCAACCCTTCTCCCGCAAGCGGGAGAAGGGCTAAAGCAGTAGCAAGAGCCAAAAGCCAAAAGCCAAAAGCCAAAAGCCAAAAGCCAAAAGCCAAAAGCCAAAAGCCAAAAGCCAAAAGCCAAAAGCCCCCCTCCCCGGCC
>NZ_JBXFWF010000086.1:0-15568 GCF_056854515.1 Stenotrophomonas sp. STEN063 | reverse complement strand
CCCCCCCCCCCCCCCCCGCCCCCCCCCCGCCGCCCCCCCCCGCCCCACCACACACTGAGGGTTGTGGGGGCGGCGCCCCATGGCCGCCTCCCCCCCCCCCCCCCCCCCCCCCCGGCGCGGGCGCGGGGCGCCCCCCCGCTCCCACAAAAAAAAGCAAAGGGCCGGCAGTGCCGGCCCTTTGGGTCCTGTTGCCGGCCGGCGATGCCGGCCGATCAGGCGCTTACCAGTTGTCCGAACCCGGCACGTGGTGGGCCTTGGCGTTGCGGCGCATCAGCAGGTTCAGCCACTCCACCAGGATCGAGAAACCCATCGCCGCATAGATGTAGGGCTTGGGTACGTGCACGTCCAGGCCATCCAGCACCAGCACCGCACCCACCATCAGGATGAAGGCCAGCGCCAGCAGCTTCACGGTCGGGTTGGCGTCGATGAAACGGCCCAGCGGGTTGGCTGCCAGCAGCATCACCGCTACCGACAACAGCACCGCGCAGACCATCACCGGAACGTGCGAGGCGATGCCAACGGCGGTGATCACCGAATCCAGCGAGAACACGATGTCGATCACCGCGATCTGCGCGATCACCATGCCGAACGACGATGCCACCTTGGTCGTGGTCGGGTCTTCATCTTCGCCACCGGTGACCAGCTCACGGATTTCCTTGCCGCCCTTGTAGAGCAGGAACAGGCCACCCACGATCAACACCAGGTCGCGGATGGAGATACCCATGCCGGCCACGTTGAACAGGTTGCTCTCCATATGTGCCAGATAGGCCAGCGAGATCAGCAGCAGGATGCGGGTGATGCAGGCCACCGCGATACCCACGCGGCGCGCCAGCGGGCGCTTGTGTTCGGGCAGGCGCCCGACCGCGATGGAGATGAAGACCAGGTTGTCGATACCGAGCACGATTTCCAGTGCGCTGAGCATGAACAGGGTGACCCATACATTCGGGTCGGCTAGAAACTCAAGAGACATGTGAACAATCCTTCAATAAAACCATTGCGTCAGCGCCGCCCGGCGGCTGACTTGTCAGAAAACGCGCGGCAGCAGGATCAGGCCCCAGCACAGCAGCACGTTCATCATCAGCACGAATACCGCCGCCGAGCCCATGTCCTTGGCGCGGCCCGCCAGCACGTGGTACTCCGGGCCGTAGCGTTCGATCACCGCCTCGATGGCCGAGTTGGCCAGCTCCATGGCGATCACCAGCAGCATCGAGCCGATCATCAGCACCTGTTCGACCGGGCTCTGGCCCAGCCACAACGCCAACGGCGCCAGCACCACGAACAGGCAGACCTCCAGCCGGAACGAGGACTCGTGCATCCAGGCAGCGCAAAGCCCCTGCCAGGACCACTTGGCGGCCTTGAGAATGCGTCCAGGGCCGCGCGGCAGGTGCCCGATCTGGTCAGCCATGCGACACCTTGCCAGTTGCCGCAGTGCGGCCGGGCAGAACCTTGAAGGCTGAACAACCGCTCATGGGGATGACACCGGTAGCGTGAGATTAGCCGTCAATTTTGCCACATCTGCCCCTTGCTTACCGAGGCAGCCGCCAAGCCCCATCTCAGCGATAGAGCAGGGTCACGGTGGTGCCCTGCCCCTCACGGCTGTCGATCTCGATCTGCCAGCCGCAGCGCTCACACAGCCGACGCACGATCGGCAGGCCCAACCCTACACCCAGCTGGCGGCCGCCGTCGGCCCGGAAGAAGGGGTCGAAGACCCGCGCAAGCGCTTCACTGCTCATGCCGATGCCGGTGTCGCGGACAACCACCTGGCCCGGCATCACCCGCACCTCGACCTCGCCCACGTCGGTGTAGAGACAGGCATTGCGCAACAGATTGGCCACCACCACATGCATCACCCGTGGCGGCGCCAGCAGCATCTGGTTGCCTTCCACCAGCACCCGCAGCTGGACCTGCTTGCCCTGCAACAGCTCCTCAACGTTGGCGGCCTCGTAGCGCACCACTTCGCCGACATCGAACAGCTCCGACTGCGGCTCCACGTCCACCTCGCGGGCCAGCAGCAGGAAGGCATCGATCACCGCCTCCATATCGCGGCCGGCACGCTGGATGCGCTGCAGGCTGCGCTGCAGGCGCGGGGTAAGCCCGGAATCGGCCAAGGCCATGTCGCTGGCCATGCGGATCACGGTCAGCGGGGTGCGCAGCTCATGACTGGCATCACGGGTGAAGTTGCGCTCGCGGGCCACGTGATCGCCAACCTTGCCAGCCATGTCATGCAGGGCCAGCGCCAATTGCCGGGTCTCGCCCTGCACCTCCGGCGGCAAGCGCTCCGGTGCCAGCTCCTTCGCATCGGGGTGGCGTGGATCCCATAGCGACACCCGTCGCGCCAACCAGCTCACCGGTGCAACCAGCCGCGCCGAGGCCCGATAGGTGAGCCACGACGAGGCATGGATGGCCAGCAGGATCAACAACACCCCTGCCCATACCGCCGCGCGGTGCGCGATCGAACGCTGGAACACCAGGTACAGCCGCCCCTCCGGCTGCTGGTCCACCAGCACCAGCTGGTCGGACGACTCCAGCTCATGAAACCCCGGCGCCAGTGCGCGCAGCTGCGCGGGCACACCCGTGTCGGAATGCCCTGCCGGCTGCAGGTAGCCACGGATGCGCAGCGTATTGGGTGGCGCCAGCTCTGCCACCTGCGCGCTTTGCTGCCAGTAGTACTGCGCCTCACTCTGCAGGACTGCGTTGATCAGGCCGTACTTGACCACCAGCGCCATCAGATAGCCGCCAAGCAGCACCGCCAGACTCGCCAGCAGCGCCTGCAGGATGAAGGCTATTCTGATCTTCCGCGGTAACCCGTACGACATGCGCCCCCCCTAGAAGCACGCGTGATTATAGGGAATGGACTGGCTCCGCCGCAGAATCAGCTGGCTGAAAAAAAACCGCCGCGACTCATGTTCTGCGGCGGTTCTTCAAACCACAGGTGCCAGTACACGCCCCTGCAGATCAGCCCATGGACTGGCCGATGTCGGCAATCCGGTAACCGGCACTCTGCACGGTGTGCAGCAGGGGTCGGTCAAACGGCTTGTCGATGATCTTGCGCAGGTTGTACAGATGGCTGCGCAAGGTGTCCGAGTCGGGTAGGCCATTGCCCCAGATCTCGCGCTCGATTTCCTGGCGGGTCACCACGCGCGGTGATTCGCGCATCAGGATGGTGAGCAGGCGCAGGCCAATCGGCGACAACTGCAGCTCGCTGCCAGCGCGGGTGGCACGCATGCTGACCGGGTCCAGCACCAGGTCGGCGACCTTCAGCACCTCGGCACCCACCTGGCGACGCTCGCGGCGGATCAGCGCACGCAGGCGTGCCTCCAGTTCCTGGATCGCGAATGGTTTGGTCAGGTAATCGTCAGCGCCGTAGCCCAAGCCAGTGAGCTTGTCGTCCAACGTGTCGCGTGCGGTCAGCATCAGCACCGGCGTGGACTTGCGTGCTTCATTACGCAGGCGACGGCACACCTCGATGCCGTCCAGTCGCGGCAGCATCAGATCGAGCACCACCACGTCGTAACTGTTCTCAGCGGCCAACCGGTAGCCGTCCAGGCCATCGGCTGCGTAGTCCACCTCGAAACCCTTGCCTTCCAGATATTCGCCAATCATCTCGGAGATGTTGCGGTTGTCTTCGACAACCAGTACCAGCCCGGACGATTCCTTGGTCTGTCGCATGGAGCCTCCTTAGTCTTCAGCTTTGTGAAAGATGCCGTACTCCTGGTGGACTCCGTGTGAAGACGGCTTTACGCCGCCATTGATATCACTTGAAACCAGTCCGGCGAGGACGAGCCCTTGCCCGCCGGCACCCTATGCTAGCGACCCGTCTTGATGAAACTGGATATGGCCGCCCCCTCCTTTACCGCCTACCTCTACCCGGTACTGTTGCTGGTTGCCAGCAACGTATTCATGACCATCGCCTGGTATGGCCACCTGAAGTTCAAGACCGCACCGTTGATGACGGTGATCCTGGTCGCCTGGGGGATTGCCTTCTTCGAATACTGCCTGCAGGTGCCTGGCAACCGCATGGGCAGCGCGGTGTACTCGGCGCCGCAGCTCAAGGGCATGCAGGAAGTGATCACCCTGGTGGTTTTCGCGGTGTTTTCCGCCACCTACCTGGGGCAGCCACTGAAGTGGAACCACTGGGCGGCGTTCGCGCTGATCCTGCTGGCCGCGCTGTTGATGTTCAAGGAATAGGCCCAGAGCGTGTCAGCATGACTGATGTGGGAGCGGCGTCAGCCACGTAGCAGGCCATCCTTCGGATTGCGGACAGCCCCGCAATCACAGCTGCACCGGCTTCGCGGCTGACGCTGCTCCTACCACCGTGTCCTCGCTGGGCCGCCCTGCTCCCTCCCTTTGGCGAAGCCAAGGGGAGGGTTGGGGAGGGGTGGCTCTTAGCCCTGATGCTGCAGCAGCTTCGCGGCTTACGCCACTCCCACAAGATCAAAAAGGCCAGGCAAGGCCAACTTACCTGGCCGCTTCCACGTACTTGGCGAACACCGCATCGATCTTGCCGGTATCCAACGCCGCGCCACCCTGGATTTCCTCGGCCTGCTGGAACAGCGGCATGATCATCGCCATGCCATCAAGCTTGGTCTTCAAGTGCACGCCCGGTGCCTTGCCGAGGAAGCCATCCCAGCGCTGGCGTACCTGCGCCCAGAACGGTGCGGTGGCAGCCCAGTAGGTCCGCGCCGGAGTGAAGTCCACTTCGGTGGTCTTGATGTAGTCGTTGAAACCGAACTCGCGCGCGATCTCCACCTGGCTGCCGTCCGCATTGCGCTGCACCTTGGTGTTGAACTGCTCGTGGGTCCAGCCGTTCGGGGTCAGCGTGTGCTGGTTCACCACCGCCAGCGCGTTGTAGTCGCTGCGCTTGGTGTATTCGCGGCGCGGCAACGGGCGCCAGCTCAGGTCACTGGTCCAGGTCGGCACATTGTTGTTGTAGCTCCAGCGACCGGTACCGCAATAACGCGGTGCGTCGCTGACTTCGTAGACGCACTGCGTCCAGGCGCCCTTGTTGAGTGCCTCCGGAATCGCGCGCACCGTCCAGGTCTGGTCGGCGGTGAACTCGAAACGCTGCGGCGCTTCGTAGACCCAGTCCTGGCGCCAATGCTTGGTGACATGGCCGCTCTTGGTATCCACCAACAGATGCTGCAGCACGATGCGCTGCGGTGTGTCTTCAACCACGATCACCACTTCGTCACCACCGCTGCGCATCGCCGACGCACGTTCGTAACCGGGCTTGAGCAGCACGGTTTCATCGAAGGCGAAGTCCACCGTGTACTCACCCTGCATCTTCAGGATGCTGTCGTGGTCACGGGCGATATCGGCAGTGGCGGCGCTGGCAGCGGTGCTGACGAAAAACAGCAGCGGCAGGCTGGCGGAAAGCAGTTTCATGGGTTTTCCTTGTGCGAATGGAAGGGATGGCCATCCGTGGCCACGATGCGTTCCCTCGCCGGCTCCTGGAGGAACCGCTAACGTCGTTGCTTACCAGGACACCGAGACGCTGGCCGAAACGGTGCGGCCCGGGTTACTGAAGCGATCAATCACGGTGCTGCTGCCGGCCAGCGTCGAGGTGATGCTGGACCAGTCGATGTAGTTGCGATCGGTCAGGTTGAACACGCCGACATTGAACTTGGCACCCGGTGCGAAGTCCCAATGCGCCATCAGGTCCATCACGCCGTAACCGGCCGGACGGTACGCCGTGGCCACTGCAACGCGATCCTTGCGGCGCGCAAACGTGCCGGCCAGCTCAACGCCCCAGTCATCGCGGTCGTACATCAGACCGAGCGTACCGCGCAGCGGATCCACCGAATCCAGCGGCGTGTCTTCAGTACGGTTCTGCCCATGCGCCCATGCCACCGCGCCGCGCAGCCCCCAGCCCTTCAACGCATCACTGACCTGGCCGAAATCGACACCAGCCTTCAGCTCGGCACCATAGATGCGCGCATCGGCGATGTTCTGCGACTGGAACACCATCAGGCCCTGTGCATTGACGCCGACATAGCGCTGCGATTCGATGAAGTCGCGGTAGTCGTTCCAGTAGCCGCTGACGCTCATGTAAGCGACCGGGCTGACATAGCGCACGCCCAGCTCCACACCATTGCTGGTTTCCGGCTTCAGGTCCGGATTGGGGATGGCGGTGTAATTAAAGGTCAGATTGGTGAAACCCAGATTGACATCGTTGTAAGGCGGCGAGCGGAAACCATGCGCATAGCCAGCAAACACCGACCACTGGTCATCGAAGCGCCACACCACGCCCAGCTTCGGCGATACGCTGGTCTTGGTCAGCGAGGCTACCGCCATGTCCGGGTTGTCTTCCCTGAAAATCGCATCGAGCTCGGGCTTGAGCCGGTAATGGTCAACGCGCACGCCGGGCACCACCGACAGGCGGCCGTCGGCCAGGCGCATCTCGTCCTGCAGGTACAGGCCGAGTTCGGTGGTCTTGCTGATCGGGAAATCGCGCACTGGGAAGTTGTCCGGCGAGATGTTGGAGCTGACCGTGCCGTTGGCCAGCACCTGGTAGCCATCGCGCTTCTGGCGGATGTCGGTCTGGGCGCCATCGAAGCCCCAGGTCAGCGCGTGCTCGACCGAACCGGTCTGCAAGGCCTTGTTGAACTGCAGCTGCGCGCCGTACACCAACTGATCGAAATGGAAGGCGCGATGACGGCGGCTGCCATTGGTACGGCCTTCGTCGGTGACCTGCTTGGTTTCGCTGTTCTGGCGATAGATCTGCCAGTTCATGCTGTCGGCAAACGCAGCATCCAGCGCATCCATCTCATGGGCGAACGACAGGCGCGTACGATTCTGGGTGTCGTGTGCCTTCATGCTGGTGGTGGTGCGCGAGGCCGCTACCGGATGCTTGTCGTTGACCGAAGAAAGCACGTCGGTATCGGTGCTGTCCTCGTTGCCTTCCACCGTCAGGCGGAAGCGCTGGCTTTCGTCCGGCGCGTAGACCAGCTTGGCCAGCACGCTGCGGCCATCGCGATCCTGCGGGTTCGGCGCGGTGCGGGTGTAGTCCTTGCTGCGCACGTCACCCTTGTTGACCGTCTCCTGGCCCTGGTGATGATTGACGTTGACCATGCCGCTCCAACGCTCACCGCCCCACGCTGCAGTGGCACCGGCCAACAAGCCTTTCCACTCGCCGTCATAGCCGAACTTCAGGCCGACATGGCTGTCCTTGCCATCCTTCAGGTAGTCCACCGGATCCTTGGTGACGAAGGCCACCACGCCACCAAGCGCGTCGGAGCCATACAGCGAACTGGCCGGGCCGCGCACGATTTCAACGCGCTTGAGCGTTTCCAGATCGGTGAAGTTGCGGTTGCTGTTGGCGAAGCTGCCGATAGTGAAGCTCTTCGGCATGGCGATGCCATCGGTCTGGATCAGCACGCGATTGGCGTCCAGGCCGCGGATACGGAAACCACCCAGGCCGAAACGGGTAGCGCTGCGGGTCACCGACACGCCCGGCTCGTAACGCACCAGGTCGGAAATATCGTTGGCCAACTGCTTGTCCAGCTGCTCGCGATCAATCACATCGACCGTGGCGGCGACGTCACTGACAGCACGCTCGGTACGGGTAGCGGTGACCTGGACGCGGTCGAATTCATGCACCGCAGGCGCGGCGACGTTCTCTGCACGCGCGGGAGACAGCACCGCCCACAGGGCGGCACTCAAGACAGTTGGACGGATCATGGAAGCCTGGAATCTTGGAGTGGACAAAACCCCTGACAGACAGCCCGGTTGCCGGAGCAACCAGACTGCAGTCAAGGGGGGAGAGAGCCTTGCGTTCCTGGGAGCCAAGCGTGGCAACGCTGGCTTACGGCGAACGCAGCCGTGCAGCGACTTATTTGGTGAGGATCAGCTTGTCGTTGCTGGTGTGCCGCAGGCGGTAAAACTTATCGCCGTGCTGGATCACGATCTCGCGCTGACCCTTGAGCAGGGCACCGCTATCGACAACGCCATCGACCGGCAACAACTGAACCGGGCGCTGCGGCAGGTGGAGGGTGCGGGGGCGAAGCATAACGGGCTGGGCCGACATCATCGTGATTCCGTGCTGGGGACGGAGTTGATGATAATGATTCTCAATAACGATGCAAGAACTATTTACAACAACTTTGAAATCCGGCGCCCGGCTGGACCATCCGCCCGCTCCACCGGTAGTGCCGAGCCATGCTCGGCAAGGGCCTCACCGGCCCACCATCAACGCTTGTGGGAGCGGCGTAAGCCGCGAAGCTGGCACTGCCGAGGCCATCAACCTGCCTGCAACCTGACAAATCTGTAGCTTCGCGGCTAACGCCGCTCCTACAAAAGCCCGACTCCTTGTAGTGCCGAGCCATGCTCGGCAGGGACCTCACCGGCCCAGCATCACACTTGTGGGAGCGGCGTAAGCCGCGAAGCAGGCAGCAATGAAGCTACCAACATGCCCGCAAGCTGACAGAGCTGTGGCTTCGCGGCTTACGCCGCTCCCACAAATCCCACATACATGGGACTGAAAGCCTCTGGCAGGGCGTTGCCGAGCATGGCTCGGCACTACACCTCCACTATCAGGCGAAGATCGCCTCGATCTTCTGCCAGGCGCCCTCTTCCACCCTGCCCAGCACGTCCAGCGCGCGTAGGTTCTCTTCCAGCTGCGACACCCGGCTCGCACCGAGGATCACGCTGGACACCTGCGGGTTGCGCAGGCACCAGGCAATCGCCAGCTGCGCCGGCGCCTCGCCCAGCTCCGCGGCCAAGGCGGTGAAACGACGCACTTTGCCCAGACGGTCATCGGCCGGCTCGCCCAGCACCGAGGCCTGCAACCAGCCCAGCGTGGTCTGCCCCAGGCGCGAATCCTCGGCGATGCCGTCGTTGTACTTGCCGGTCAACAGGCCAGAAGCCAGCGGCGACCAGATGGTGGTGCCCAACCCGGCATCAGCATACAGCGGCGCGTACTCCTGCTCCACACGGGCACGGTGCAGCAGGTTGTACTGCGGCTGCTCCATGCTCGGCGCATATAGATGGTTGGCGCGGGCAAACGCCACCGCCTCGGCAATCTGCGCGCCCGACCACTCCGAGGTACCCCAGTACAGCACCTTGCCCTGGCGGATCAGGTTGTCCATCGCCAGCACGGTTTCGCTGATCGGGGTCTCCGCGTCGGGTCGGTGGCAGTAATACAGGTCCAGATAGTCCACCCGCAGGCGCTTGAGCGCGGCGTGGCAGGCATCGGTGACATGCTTGCGCGAGAGCCCGCGCTGGGTCGGCGCCGGCTCATCGACCGCGCCAAAGAACACCTTGGACGATACGCAGAAGCCATCCCGCGGCAGGCGCAGGTCGGCGATCACATCCCCCATCACCTCCTCGGCGCGGCCCTTGGCATAGACCTCGGCGTTGTCGAAGAAATTGACCCCGTTGTCCCAGGCGCAGGCAATCAGGTTGCGCGATTCGTCGCGCCCGATCTGGCTGCCAAAGGTCACCCAGGCACCAAATGACAGGGCGGACAGCTGCAGGCCGGACGACCCGAGACGACGGTATTGCATGGCTGGCTCCAACTAGGGGACGGTGCGCGGCATCCGCGCAGACAGGCCACAAGTGTAACCCCGGCTGCGCACCGGACCGCCCTGCGGACCTTGCCGATACCGGCGCAATCCCAGCAAATACCGGCTTATGCCGGAGATATTCTTGCCCGGCATCAGCCGCTGCTCTAGGCTTGCGTCTTTTGCGGGCACGCCCGGGGATTACTCATGTTCGAAGGTTTGGGCAGAATCGGCTTCGGCCTGTTCGGCCTGGCGGTGCTTTTGGGCATCACCTGGCTCTTTTCCAATAACAAGAAAGCCGTTGACTGGAAGCTGGTTGCCACCGGCATCACCCTGCAGATCGCGTTTGCGGCGCTGGTGCTGCTGGTTCCAGGCGGTCGCGACGTGTTCGACTGGCTGGGCAAGGGCTTCGTCAAGATCCTGAGCTTCGTCAATGAAGGCTCGAACTTCATCTTCGGCAGCCTGATGGATGTGCCCAAGTACGGCTTCATCTTCGCCTTCCAGGTGCTGCCGACCATCATCTTCTTCTCGGCGCTGATGGGCGTGATGTACCACCTGGGCGTGATGCAGGCCATCGTGCGGGTCATGGCTGCGGCCATCACCAAGGTGATGCGCGTGTCCGGCGCGGAAACCACCAGCGTCTGCGCCAGCGTCTTCATCGGCCAGACCGAGGCGCCGCTGACCGTGCGCCCCTACATCTCCAAGATGACCCAGTCCGAGCTGATCACCATGATGATCGGCGGCATGGCGCATATCGCTGGCGGCGTATTGGCTGCCTATGTCGGCATGCTCGGTGGTGGTGATCCGGCCTCGCAGGCCTTCTACGCCAAGCATCTGCTGGCCGCCTCGATCATGGCCGCACCGGCCACGCTGGTGGTCGCCAAGCTGCTGGTGCCGGAGACCGGCACCCCGCTGACCCGTGGCACGGTCAAGATGGAAGTGGAAAAGACCTCGTCCAACATCATCGACGCTGCCGCAGCCGGCGCTGGCGACGGTCTGCGCCTGGCACTGAACATCGGCGCCATGCTGCTGGCCTTCATCGCCCTGATCGCCCTGCTCAATGCGCCACTGACCTGGATCGGTGACGTCACCGGCCTGGCCGCCGCCATCGGCAAGCCGACCAACCTGGCCACCATCTTCGGCTACGTGCTGGCACCGATCGCCTGGGTGATCGGCACGCCGTGGGCTGACGCCACCACCGTGGGTTCGCTGATTGGCCAGAAGGTCGTGATCAACGAATTTGTCGCCTACATGGACCTGTCGCAGATCATCCAGGGCAACGTTCCTGGCACCACCTTGAGCGAAGAAGGCCGCCTGATCGCGACCTACGCCCTGTGTGGCTTCGCCAACTTCAGCTCGATCGCCATCCAGATCGGCGGCATCGGCGGGCTGGCCCCGGACCGTCGCCAGGACCTGGCAAAGTTCGGCCTGCGTGCGGTTCTGGGCGGCACCATCGCCACCTTGATGACCGCCACCATTGCCGGCGTGCTGACCCACTTCAGTTGATTCAATCCAGCTGATACGGCTCGGCCGCTACAAAGCGGCCGAGTCAGATGGCCAAGCCATCGCAGCTGCTGTTTCATCGCCACCTTAGAGACAAAGATTCCATGAGTTCTGTAGTCGTTGCCGGTTCCTTCAATGTCGATCACGTCTGGCGCTGCGATGCCCTGCCCGCGCCGGGAGCGACCATTGCTGGCCGTTACAGCACCGGTCCCGGTGGCAAGGGCTTCAACCAGGCCGTCGCGGCACGCCGCGCTGGTGCCGACACCAGCTTCGTCTGCGCGCTCGGCGCCGATGCTGGCGGCGACCTCGCCCGCCAGCTGGCCAGCGCCGACGGCATCACGCTGGTGGCCGAAGCCACCGCCGAGCCGACCGGCACCGCTGGCATCTACGTCGATGGCCGTGGCCGCAACTCGATCGTGATCGGCGCCGGTGCCAACGCCTCGCTGAGCACGGACTTCGTTGCCGCCAACGCCGCCCTGATCGGTGATGCCAAGGTGTTGCTGGCCCAGTTGGAATCGCCGGTGGAAACGATCGAAGCCGCGTTGGCGCAGGCCCGCGAGGCCGGCGTACTGACCATGCTCAACGCCGCCCCGGCCAATGCCCCGTCCACCATCAGCCTGCTCAAGCTGGCCGATGTGCTGACCCCCAACGAAACCGAGTTTGCCGCCCTGCTCGGCCGCCATGTCGGCGAACGCATCGAGGCCGATGACGTCGCCGCCCTTGACGGTGCCAGCCTGCACGCCCTGTGCCGCAAGCTGTCCAGCAACACCGTGGTGGTGACGCTGGGTGCGGTTGGCGTGTTCGTTTCGCACGATGAGGACAAGCTGCGCAGCGATAGCCAGCCGTACTACCGGGTAGCTGCCGAGTCGGTGCAGGTGGTGGACACCACCGGTGCCGGCGACGCATTCAACGGCGCCCTCGCCGCCTCGCTGGCGGCCGCACCGGACGCTGCCTTCATCAAGCACGTGCGCTTCGCCAACCAATACGCCGCCCGCTCCACCGAGAACGAAGGCGCCGCGCTGGCGATGCCGCGGATGACCCCGGCCGACGTCTGAGCCTATGGCTTTGCCCCCTCCCTTGCGCAGCAGGGGAGGGTTGGGGAGGGGTGAGCTCTTGGGCCTTTCACGCACTCCCGGTTTCGCGCCGTTGCTCCCTTCCTTTGCCTTAGGCAAGGAGAGGGTTGGGGAGGGGTTGGCTCTTTAGCCTTTCACGCATTGCCAGCTTCGCGGCTTACGCCGCTCCCACATCTCCACACAGCGCGGGTTGCGACCCGCAGCCTTACACTAGCCCCATGCAGATCGGCCCCTACACCATTGCACCCAACGTGGTGCTCGCGCCCATGGCCGGCGTCACCGACAAGCCATTCCGCCAGCTGTGCAAGCGGCTCGGTGCAGGTCTGGCCGCCTCGGAAATGACCATCAGCGACCCGCGCTTCTGGACCACCCGCAAGTCCATCCATCGCATGGACCATGCTGGCGAGCCAGCACCGATCAGCGTGCAGATCGCCGGCACCGAGCCGCAGCAGCTGGCCGAGGCGGCGCGCTACAACGTCGACCACGGCGCACAGATCATCGACATCAACATGGGCTGCCCGGCCAAGAAGGTCTGCAACGCCTGGGCCGGCTCGGCACTGATGCGTGACGAAGCGCTGGTGGCGCGCATTCTCGACTCCGTGGTCAATGCGGTCGATGTACCGGTGACACTGAAGATCCGTACCGGCTGGTGCGCGGAAGTACGCAACGCGCCGACCATCGCGCATATCGCCGAAGACAGCGGCATCGCCGCGCTGGCCATCCATGGCCGCACCCGCGACCAACATTACACCGGCGTTGCCGAGTACGAGACCATCGCCGCCATCAAGGCGATGCTGAAGATCCCGGTACTGGCCAATGGCGACGTGGACTCACCGCGCAAGGCCGAGCAGGTGCTCAAGCTGACCGGCGCCGATGCGGTGATGGTGGGCCGCGCCGCACAGGGTCGGCCGTGGATCTTCCGTGAGATCGCTCATTACCTGGCCACCGGCGAGGAGCTGCCGCCGCCGTCTGTGGAAGAGGTCCGCGACATCCTGCTCGGCCACCTCAACGACCTGCACGCCTTCTACGGCGAACCGCAGGGCGTGCGCATCGCCCGCAAGCACCTGGGCTGGTACGCAAAGGACCGCCCGGAGAACGCCGCGTTCCGCGCGGTGGTCAACGCTGCCGAGACTGCCGATGCGCAGATCCAACTGACCCGCGATTATTTCGATGCGCTGATAGCCGGCGAAACCGCGTACGCCCTGTAGAGCCGAGCCATGCTCGGCTGGGGCATTACCAACGATCTGTCGGATTGTGCAGGAAACCCCTGTAGAGCCGAGCCATGCTCGGCTGGGGTGCTACCGACGATCTGTCAGATTGCGCAGGAAACCCCTGTAGAGCCGAGCCATGCTCGGCTGGGGTGTTACCGATGACCTGTCGGATTGCGCAGGAAGCCCCTGTAGAGCCGAGCCATGCTCGGCTGAGGCGTTACACGCGATCTTTCAGATGGTGCATGAAGCCCCTGCCGAGCATGGCTCGGCACTACAGGTCACAAAAAAGGGCCCACCAGCTTGCGCTGATGGGCCCGTTCGACTGTCAGCGGCGCGCGGGGGAGAGAACCGCGCCACTGCAATTCAGCCGAATACCTTGATCAGGCAAATACCTTGAAGCGCGCTTCGTCTTCCATGAAGGTCTTTTCACCGAACGGGGCTTCATTCGAGCCGAACGGCATCTGTGCACGCAGCTGCCAGTTGCCATGGATGCCCCACTGCCTGCGCACGGCCTCGTCCACCAACGGGTTGTAATGCTGCAGGCTGGCGCCGACACCGGCCTCGGCCAGTGCGGTCCACACCGCGAACTGCGCCATGCCGTTGGACTGCTCCGCCCACACCGGGAAATTGTCGGCGTACAGGGCGAACTGCTCCTGCAGGCCCTTCACCACGTCGGTGTCGGTGAAATACAGCACCGTGCCTGCGCCGGCGGCAAAGCTGTTGATCTTGCCTTCGGTGGCCGCAAACGCCTCTGCCGGTACGATCTTGCGCAGCTCTTCCTTGGTCAGGTCCCAGAACTTCTGGCTGTGGTCGCCGAACAGGATCAGCGCGCGGGTGGACTGCGAGTTGAACGAAGACGGCGCCTCGCGCACTGCCTGCTTGATCAACTGGATGGTGTCGTCCTGGCTGATCGGCAGCTGCTTGCCGAGGGCGTACTGGGAGCGGCGCTTCTTGTACAGGGAGATGGCTTGGCTGTTCATGATCGTTTCCTTCAGGGGGAAGCAGCCCGGCAACACCGCCGGTCTTTGCTTGATGGCGTCCATTGTATTTGCCACCAAATTCGGAACAATTACTTAATTTCCAATAATTCGTTTCATTTTCAGAACAAATGTCTGGGCGGCTTTACAGGCCCCCTTCAAGCCAGGCCCAAGCGCTCACCAAGCCCTCATTCCAGATCGGCCACTTCTCAGAACCAACAGCTATATGCAGCCCGCACCCGCAAACCCGCGCCCTGCCGACATTGCTGCTGGCACCGCAATGCTGGGTTCCGTTACGCATGCGCCGCGGTAACACCGGCTGGCGATACTGGGCGGATCACTGCACGACGCTGTTTCCATGACTCTCAACGACTTCCCCTACCTGCATGGCTTCTCGGCAAACGAACAGGAGCGGCTGCGCAAGCAGGCACGCCTGTTCGAACCGGCGATCTTCCATGACATCGACTTCCGCAACTCCCGCCACATCCTCGAAGTAGGCAGCGGCGTCGGTGCGCAGAGCGAGATCCTGCTGCGCCGCTTCCCCGAGCTGCGGGTCACCGGCATCGACCTCAACGAGCGCCAGCTGGCTGCCGCCAACGCGCATCTGGCACAGATGCCGTGGCTGCAGGAGCGCGTCGAGTTCCAGCGCGCCAATGCCACCGACCTGCCGTTCGAACCGCGCAGCTTCGACGGCGCCTTCCTGTGCTGGGTGTTGGAGCACGTCCCCTCGCCCGCGCGCGCGCTGGCCGAAGTGCGGCGGGTACTGAGCCCGGGCTCGCCGGTATTCGTCACCGAAGTGATGAACGCCTCGTTCCTGCTCGATCCCTATTCGCCCAACCTCTGGCGCTACTGGATGGCGTTCAACGATTTCCAGATCGACAGCGGCGGCGACCCGTTCGTCGGCGCCAAGCTCGGCAACCTGCTGCTGGCCGGCGGCTTCCGCGATGTGCAGACGCAGACCAAGACCGTGCACCTGGACAACCGCGAACCAGCGCGGCGCAAGGTGATGTTCGCGCTGTGGGAAGAACTGCTGCTGTCAGCGGCCGAGCAACTACTGGAAGCCGGCAAGGTCGACCAGGCCACGGTGGATGGCATGCGCGCCGAGTTCACCCAGGTGCAGAACGACCCCAATGCGGTGTTCTTCTATTCCTTCGTGCAGGCCCGCGCCACGGTCTACTGAGTTGCGGCGGGGGGCGCTTTGACCCCCCCCCGCCACCGAACCCTCCCAACCCCCACCCAAACCCCGGATAATCCTAAAACAATAAAGCACAGGCCCCCATGCGCGGGAACCACCCGCGGGGGGC
>NZ_JBXFWF010000085.1:0-16174 GCF_056854515.1 Stenotrophomonas sp. STEN063 | reverse complement strand
GAGTGGGGGTTTCGGAACGAAACCCCACTCTGACCCCGGTTTTGACCCCGGTTTTGCCTTTCTGCCAAGCCACTGATTGCAAACAACTTCATAAATCTTCATCCAGGCATCAGGCGTTTCATCCAAGCGAATGTTCGGCTGGACGCTCCACACATGGAGCACCCCGATGTCACTGTTGATCCGCCTTGCTTTGTTCACCGCGTTGTTGCTTGGAGCCGCCTCCGCCGCCTCCGCCCCGCCAGCCAGCGATGACTGGACCGTCGCCGACCCGGCCAGCCACGGACTGGATGCCAGCAAGCTCAGCGCCCTGGATGCCGCGATCAAGGGCGGCCAGGCACCCGATACCACCAGCGTGCTGGTGGTGCATCGCGGCGCGTTGGTCCACGAGGTCTACTTCAACGGCGCCGACCGCAGCAGCCTGCACAACACCCGCTCGCTGACCAAGAGCGTGACCGCGATGCTGGTCGGCGCGGCCATCGACCGCGGCATGATCAGCGGGGTGAAGGCACCGGTGCTGGGCTTCTTCCCGGACAGGACGCCCGCACACCCCGGTGCGTTCAAGAACGCGATCACGCTCGAAGATCTGCTGACGATGAGCGCGCAGTGGGAGTGCGATGACAACAACGAGTACTCCGCCGGGCATGAGGAGCGCATGTATGTCAGCGCCGACTGGACCGGCTTCACCCTCAATCTGCCGGAGCGCGGCTATGCGCCATGGACCAAGCGGCCGGCCGATAGTCCGCACGGGCGTGCCTTCGCCTACTGCACGGCCAACTCCTTCCTGCTCGGGGCCATTGTCGAGCGTGCCAGCCATATGCCGTTGCAGCGTTTTGCCGCCGAAGTGCTGGAGCGCCCACTTGGAATAGAGGTGTCGGTCTGGAACCGCTCGTCAGAAGGCGTCGGCATGGGCGGCGGTGGCACCGAGTACCGTAGCCGTGACCTGGCCAAGCTGGGGCAGCTGCTGATCGACAATGGCCGCTGGAAAGGTCGCCAGGTGTTACCCGCCGCATGGACGCAAGCCATGACCCAGGCCGCGGCACAGACTCCTTTTGATGCCGACTACGGTTACCAGATCTGGCGGTTCCCGTTCAGCGCAGGCGGCAAGCCGGTGCATGCCTGGGCGATGTCCGGCAATGGCGGCAATGCGGTATTCGTGGTGCCGGAGAAGCAGTTGGTGGTCGTGGTCACGCGCACCCGCTTCAACCAGCGCGGCATGCACCAGGAAACCCAGAAGTTGCTGCAGGACTACATCCTCAACGCGTTGCCGTAACCGCCTGGGCATCGGCTGGCAGCTGACCGGATGCGATGAGCCGTGCCCGGTCGGCGGTCACCGCTGTATCGATGGTCTGCAGCAGCTGTGCGTAGCCTGGCGCGCTGCGAAGCTCGGCCAGCAATGGTGATATCCGCAGATAGCTGCCATTGCGATAGCCGGCCGCCACCGCGGCCTGTAGTGCTGCCAGCGCGGCATCACGGTCGCCGGCGAGGTCGGCCAGCAATGCGGCATCGATGCCGTCCTGCGCATCGCTACCCTTGCCCAACCCGGAGCGCAGCTCGAGCGAGCGGGCCAGCAGCACGGACTCAGCTGGCTTGGCTTCCGCAGCCACGATCCACGCCATTGTCATTGGCAGGCTGGCATGTGGCTTGAGCGCGCGTGCCTGCCGCGCCGCGATGCGCGCGGCGTCGAGGTCGCCGCGTTGCAGTGCCAGCTCGGCGGCGAGCAGATACAGCTGGGCGTGCTCGGTGCCGCGCGCGATGGCTTCTTCCATCGCGGCCTGCGCTTCGCCGCTGCGGCCGTGTTCGTGGAGGAACTCCGGCCAGGCGATGTTGGAAAACACGTTGTCCGGGTACAACTGGAAGCTGCGTTTATAGCGGGCTTCCGCGGCGGCGGTGTAGCCGAGCAGGTCGAGGTTGGAGGCGACCTGCAGCTCCCAGAAGCGCACCCGTCCGGGATGGCGAACCGCCATGTTGGCGGCGAGCGCGTCGCTCAAGCGTCCCTGGCGTGCATACAGGTAGGCAGCCGACGCACGGCTGGAATCGGCGCCCGGATCGATCTGCACCGCGCGCTCGTAGCCGGTCAGCGCGGCCTGGATCTGGCCTCTGCAATCGTGGCTGTAAGCCAGCGTTGCAAAGGCAGCAGCCAAGTTCGGTTGGCGGGCGATCACGGCTTCGGCCAGGGCCTGCGCCTGCTCGGCATCTTCGCTGTTGCCGTTGTACAGGCAGGTACGGGCGGCGAGGGCGCGGGCAACACCGAGTTGTGCCTGCACATCGTCTGGCGCTTCCTGCAGGCGTTGGCGGTACAAGGCCATGGCGCGTTCGTTGTTGTCACGCTGACCGATGCCCGCGTAATAGTCGGCGCGCTGCAGTAGCGGTGACGTCGCGGGCGCTGCGGGGGCTGGCCAGCGCCACCAGACCAGGCCGGCAGCAGCTGCAAGCAGGGCAATGCCCGCAGTGATTGCGATGCGACGCTGTCTTGTGGCTGTCGGAGCGGATGCGGTTGGCTGCGTGGATGTCACAAACGCGTCCTCGACCACCGGCTCGCTGCACAGCTGGTAGCCCTGGCCGCGTACCGAACGTAGGTAGCGTGCCTGTCGGCCGTCGTCGCCCAAGGCCTGGCGCAGCAGGCGCACGCGCTGGGTCACTGTTTCTTCGTTGACGATTGCGGGTGCCCAGATGTTTGCGATCAGGGCATCAAAGCCGACCACGCGGGTACCTTGGGTCAGCAGGTAATGCAGCAGCCGGAAGCTGAGCCCGGCGACATCCAATACCTGGCCGTCATCGCGCAACACGCGTTGCCGCGCTACGTCGATACGCAGGTCATCGAGACGGTAGTGCAGGGGCGCGCCGGGCTGAGGGTCAGGCATGTGAGCTGTGTTGTCTCTAGCGGGGCAGCCGGCGCGGCAGCGAAAAGGCGGGAAGCGTAGGCACCACCAGGGGAGGCGGCCATGCCGGTGCGCTGCCATCTGCATTGGTCAAACCAGCACGCAGTATTGCAGCTGCCATGGGCAGTGCAAGGACGGTAAGCGCGGCGGGGTAGCGGGTGCTGGGGACATCCATGGTGGTCAAGATTAACAGGCGAAACCCGAGTGGCAGAGGGCGTGCACTCCGCTCATTCCACCCGATTGAGGCTGGGCTCGCGCCCTGGAGGGGCGGTCGTCTGGAGGGGCTTTGGGGCGCCGGGCAGTCATGGCGCGCGCAAATGAAGGACCGATGGCCCTCGACGATCCGCGCAGAAAGGAAAGCCGCCGCGATGGAAACCGGGGATTGCGTGCTGACAGCACTACTTCTCAGAAATGAATCTAGCCAAAGGTGTCGGCTGCGACGAGCTGCAACAGCTCAAACAGCGTCGGTATCACAGGTAAGAACGGCTGGTGGTGATGCCGATGCTTGGCCGCATCGGTATGTGTCGCTTGCTGAGGTCTCCGGTTTGTGCGTTGCCATCCAGACAGCTTGTTGATTTGCAGGACGATGCTGCGTGTCATTGAGTAATGAGCTGCAGGAATCTGCATTTCAAACTATGGCGCCACGATGCTGCTGGGACGCTCCAGTTGCTGCGAGCGTGTTGGTTCTTCAATCCAAAGTTTCAGTAATGAAACTGAAAAGAACTGCGAGCCGGGATTGCCCGCGCGTGTCTTCCTCGCCAATCAGAATTGCAGGGCAGATCTGTGTGTATTCAGCAAAATAAAAGCCATGTTTTTTGACATTCGCTTCACATATCTGCATGCACCGTTCATTGCAGGGGCATTCATGTTGCTCGGAGCTGTGGGAAGGCGCCATCGCGCATCGCGATGATCGCTTCGCGCTGTGGATCGTTGTAGATCAATGCTGACATTTTGCGCTGCTGCATGGGAGTGATGGGCAGCGCCTTCCTTCGTGTATTGGGTGTTCTGGAGAGGTGCGATGTCGCAGTTGCTTGTGGCGGTTGCTCCGGTACGGCCTGATGGTGCTGCGCGCCGTTGGGGAAAACATCTTCTTGGTTCGATGCTCCTGCTGTTGCTGCTGGGCTGGGCGCCGCTGGCTGCTGCGGCGAATCTCGGGATCAATACTTTCTCCGAGGTTGCCGACCCGGTGCCTGCGGGCAGCATCATCGAATACAGGTTGACACTCTCCAATGGCGGCCCTGAAGCAGTGCCGGATGCAGTTGTTGCATTCGATCTTCCGGCGGGAGCCACTGCGGTAAACCTGCCTGCTTACTGCAGCGCAGATGCGGTCGTCAGCACACGCGTGGTCTGCGTCATTCCACCGACGCTCAATAACGGCGATTCGTTTGATATCAACCTGCAGGTGAGCACCGCCGGGCTCGGGCCGGGTACCGTTGATATCGTCGCTGCGGTGGGGCGGCAACCTGCGCCAGCGGCCGGCACGCCGCTTACCAGTCTGCAACCAACTGATCCATTCTTTGCCGGTGATTCCAATGCCGGCGACAACATCGCAACGCAGAACACGACCCTGACGCAGTCCGGCGATCTGAGCATGGCCAAGAGTGCCGCGCCCGATCCGGTCATTGCCGGCGGTGAAGTGACCTACACCATTACCGTCACCAACAACGGTCCGAACGTCTCGACCAATTTCAATGTTGCCGATACCTTGCCCAGCGGTGTTACCTACGTTCCCGGAAGCGCACAGGCGGTAGCCGGCAGCTGGACCTTCAACAACCAGAACGGCACCCATGCCGGCGCGCTTGGCGTGGGCCAGAGCGCAACCTATACCTTCAAAGGGAAAGTCGAGGTTGCCAGTGGCAGCGTGGTCAATACCGCCACCGTCAATGCGGTCGGTACGCCTGATCCGAACAGCGGCAACAACACCGATGACGCTGTTGTAAGCATTGCTGCCGGCGCCGACCTGGCCATCGACAAGACCGCGACGCCGGTCCCGGCGCTGCCCGGTGAGCTGATCACGTTCACGGTGACGGTGACCAACAACGGCCCGAGTCCAGCCGAAAATGTGAGCTGGACCGATCCGATGCCGGCCGGCTTCCTGATCGAAAGCAGCGCCAGTGCGCCTGGCTGGAGTTGTGCAAGCACCGGCGCGAACACGGTGCATGGCTGTTCGCTGCCCGCCCCGGCCACCTTGGCGGTCGGCGCCAGTGCAACGTTCACCATCGTTGCCCGCGTGCCGCTGACGGGGCCGGGCAGCAGTGGACCGGTGACCAACACTGCAACCGTCAGCGGCAGCCTGCCCGACGCCAACACCGCCAACAACGACAGCAGCGCGAATTTCACCGTGCTGCCGAACGGTGCCGACCTCAGCCTTGGCAAGACCAAGGCGCCGCAGTTGGTGCCGACCTGGCCTGGTCCGGGCCAGCCGCCGGCCGGCAGCGGCTACATCATCACCTCCACGATCAACGTCACCAACCAGGGGCCGGCATCGGCGCTCAGCGACGTGCAGGTGGTAGATACGCTGGCAATCGGCGAAGAGTACGTCCCGTCCAACACCACGCCCTGGACTTGCACGGCGACGCCTTACGTTGCCGGCACGCGGCAGGTGGTCACCTGCGACCTCAACCCGGACCAATTTCCGTTGGCGATGGGGCAAAGTGCCGCGCCGCTGCGGTTGCAGAGCTTTGCCCATCCCGAGGCGGAAGGTTCCACGCTGACCAACACCGCCTGCACCGGCGGAAGCGGCAACTCGCTCGAGCCGGGCACTGGCAGTGGCCTTGGCGATCCGAACAACACCAACGATTGCAACGGCGCTGGCATCATGCCTTCGCCATTGCGCGCCGACCTGAGTATCGTCAAGCGCACCAACGGCGTAGGGACGGCTGACAATACCTTGCCGATCGGCTACACCGGCATGAGCTACACCATCACCGTGAGCAACGCCGGCCCGGATGCCACCACCGGTGTGGTGGTCGAGGACACGCTGCCGGGCTTCCTGGCTGGGCGCACCACCGCCACCGTGCAGGCACCGGCCAACTGGACCTGTTCGGTCAGTGCGTCGGGTGGCCTGCATTGCGAGTCCGGGGCAACGCCACTGCCGGCCAATACCCCGACCGATATCGTGGTCACCCTTGCCGGCCCCTTGGCGGATAGCGCCTCGCGGCCAGCGGCAACCTGTGGTGCCACCACCGCACCGGCAGGCTCCTGGTGCAATACCGCGGGCGCAGGCATTGATCCGTCGGTGCCCGGTGCTGCCGGCGAGGTGAACCCGGGCAACAACACCGGCTCGGACTATGTGCGGGTGCCGCGCGTGTCCAATGTGAAAACCGAGGCCAAGACCATCACCACCGGCACCACCGGCAGCGTTGGCGTGGACAGCATCTACCGCATCGAGTACCGCAATGAGGGGCCGTCACTGGCGCCAGGCGTGGTGTTCCGCGATGTGATCAACCTGCGCGCCGATGACCCGGGCTTCACCCTGGTCAATGACACCCGCAGTGGTGGTGGCAGCACCGTGTGTGTCCCGTCCGTCACTGGCGGTGTCACGGTAACAGCGGGCACCGGCGGCCTGCTGAATGTCAACTCGAATGGCGCGGCGGCCGGCACGCTGGTGCTGACCTGTACGCCGCTGGATATACCTGGTGGCCAACAGCACACGATGACCGTCCAGATCCGGCCGTTGGACGATCCAATCATCGGTGGTCCATTGCGCGTGTACACCAACACGGCAGACTTCTTCTTTGATCGTGATGGTGACGGCACGCCGGATCCCAGCGGCGGCACCGATGCCAATGGTGATTTCGAGTACAACACCATTGCAACCTCCGCCGATGACGAAAAATCGGCGATTTTGAACGTGGCAGTTGGCGACGTGGACCTGGTAGTGAACAAGGATGACACCGGCTTCACCGGCGGCGTGGACCCCTTGCCCTACGATCCGAACGACCCCAGCGCGAACTTCATCACCTACCGCGTGACTGTGTTGAACTTGGGGCCGTCGGTAGCCAGTGGCGTCACCATCACCGACACCATCACCCCGGAAGCAAACAAGACCCTGCAGTTCCTGGGGGGCTCGCCGTCCCCGAACGGGCCATTCTCGATGATCAGGTGCCCGATGACCGCGGGCAGCAATCCGACCATCGGCAGCCCGATCACGGTGGAATGTGAAGTGCCCGGCGCAGGTTTCCCCGATAGCGACACCAATGGGGTGATCGGGATCAATGCGACATCGACCCTGTATCTCCGCTATCAGTACTCGTCGCAGCCGGGCGCTGGTGGTGATGTGATCAACAATGTGGCGGTGGCGAGTTCCGCGGAACCGGAGCGCAATCCGGCAAACAACACCGAGGGCGAGACCACCGCCATCCGCAGCAAGGTCGACCTCCTCATCAGCAAACGCGCCGTATCCAGGCTGACGCCACCGGATCCTGATCCCAGCGTTGCGCTGCCACCGGTCCTGGGCACGGTATCGATACGCGAGCCGTTCTTCTGGGTGTTCGATGTGCAGAACAATGGCCCGGGCAACAGCTTGTCGCGCGACCGCACAGGTACCAGCCCGCTCAATGGCACCGGTACGGTGATCACCGACACCTTGCCGCCGAACATGGTGGTTACCGGCACGCCGATCACCTGGCGCAAGATCGGGCCGGACATTGCCAGCCTGCCGGATGACCAGCCCAACGGCACTGGCAGTTGCAGCCAGAACGGGCAGAACGTCATCTGCAACGTGGGCGACGTGACTTCCGAGGGCGCCAACCACGGGCGTGTGCGGGTGATCATCCCGGTGCGTTGGGATGTGCTTCCACCCGGTGGCAATGCGATCAATACGGCGTCCGTAGGCACCGAGCAGGTCGACACCGATGCGGGCAACAATACCGCCACCGCCCCGATCAATGTCACCGCGTCCACGCTGGCCGGTACCGTGTTCCAGGACCGTGATCGTAGTGGTGGCAACGGCGGTGTTCCGCAGGCTGCCGCACTGGAGCCGCGTATCCCCAGTGTAAGCCTGGCGCTGACCGGCACCGACGAATATGGCAATGCGGTCAGCCTGAGCACCACCACCGATGCCAATGGTGACTACAGCTTCGGCAATCTTTCTCCGTCGAATGCCAGTGGTTACAACGTCGCCCAGACCCAGCCGCTGGGCTTTGCCAACGGCCCGGTGGATCCGCCGACCAGCGGCCCGTTGGCGCCGTCGCTCGGCGGCACCTACGCGGCTGGAGCGCCGAACTCCAGTTACAGCGCCATTCCGGTGCCGGTCAACAGCAATGGCGTGCGCTACAACTTCCCCGAGTTCAACAATGCACGGCTGGCAGGCTTCGTGTATGTGGATGCGGACTTCAACAACCTGCGTACCGTCGGCAGCGACCCGGCGATTGCCGGTGCAACCGTCGAGCTGCTCGATGCCGTCACCTCGATCGTGGAGCGGACCACCACCACCGACGCGACGGGCGCCTATCAGTTCATCGATCTCGACCCTGCCCGCAGCTACACGCTGCGCCAACCGTTGCCTGCGGGTGCGTACCGCAACCGCGCAACGGCGGTGAATCCCGGCACCATCAACGGGGCGGCGTGCCCGAGTGGTTGCGTGCCCGGAACCGCGGTAGCGGGTGATCCATCGACCACCGATCGCATCAGCCAGATTGACCTCAGCCTCGGCATCGGCGCGAGCGAGGGCCTGGACTTCAACTTCGGTGAAGAGCCGGTGGGCAGCTCGTTGGCCGGCAAGGTCTGGCTGGATGCCAACAACAACGGCCTCATCGACAATGGCGAAACCGGCATCGCCGGGGTCGACATCCAGCTCAGTGGTACCGACCGCGACAACAGGACGGTGGCGCTGAGCCAATCGACCGATGCCAATGGTGGCTATCTGTTCGCCGGCCTGGTGCCGGGTACCTATACCGTCGCTGAGCCCGACCAGCCCGCCAATACCCGCAACGGCATCACGGTTGCGGGTAGTACCGGCGGTACCGCCACCGCGGTCAGCGTCACTCCTTCGGTGATCAGCGCCATCGTGCTGGACCTTGACGAGGCGAGCATCGACAACAATTTCGGTGAGATCGCCAGTTCGTCGATTGCCGGTCGTGTGTATTACGACAACAACAAGAACGGCATCATCGACGCGGGTGAGTCAGGCATTGCCAATGTCACCCTGCAGCTCACCGGCAACGACGACCTGTCTGCGACCGTGGCGCCACTCAGTGTGGTGACCGATGCCAATGGCGCCTATCTGTTCGACAACCTGCGCCCGGGCACCTATACGGTGACCGAGCCGACCCAGCCACCGGATACCACCAACGGCATCACCACGCCCGGCACCGTCAACGGTGCGTCGATGGGGCTTGCCACTCCGGTATCCACGGTGCCGTCGGCAATCAGTGCGATCACCCTGACCTTGGGTCAGGTATCGATCGAGCAGAACTTCGGCGAGGTAGCCGATACGCCGGATCTTGTGGTCAGCAAGAGCGCGCAACCGACGCGTTTCACCGTCAACAATGCGGCTAGTTACAGCGTGCGTGTACGCAATATCGGCCCGCAGCCGACGGTGGGCAGTTACCAGGTGGATGACCGCTTGCCCACGGGTGTAACGCTGGCCGCGACACCAAGTGGCAACGCCTGGAGCTGCACCGGAGCGCCCGGCGCGGACCGCTTCAGCTGCACCAGCAGTACGGTGCTGGCCAGCGGTGCGACGTCACCCGACGCCATCACCGTGAATGTGGCTGTGAGTGCTGCCGCCGCAGCGGCGTCGCCGATCCACAACGCGGTGATCGTCCGCGGTGGTGGTGAAGACGCCGACCATGCGCCATCGCCCGCCGAGCAGGGCGCCTTTGATGGCGACATCACCCAGCTGCCGGTCTGTGATCCGGCAATCACCCAGAATGCCTGCCGCTTGATGACCGAGGTGCAGGATGCGGCATCGCTGTCGGGCACGGTCTGGTTCGACATCGGCAGTGATGATGCGCTGCTCGACGCCGGTGACGTACGCCTGCCGAACTGGACGGTGGAGCTGTACGATCCGGCCAGCAACCAGGTCATCCGTACCGCCAGCACCGGTGCCGATGGCAGCTACCGCTTCAACGATCTGCTGCCGGGCACGCGCTATGACGTGCGCTTCCGTCATCCGCAGAGCGGTGTGCTGTGGGGCTTCCCGGTAACCGGCGAGACCGCTGCCGGGCCGCCAGCACCGTGCAACTCCGGCAACGCGATCAACAACGGCACCAGCAGCACCTGTCGGGTTGACGGTGACGGCATCACCCAGCTGGAAGTGGTGTTGCGCGCTGGCGAAAACCTGCCGCAGCAGAGTCTGCCGGTGGACCCGAGTGGTGTGGTCTATGACGCGGTTACCCGCAACCCGGTGCCAGGTGCAATCGTGACGCTGGCGCCGGTGGGCATGTGTGCTGGCTACGATCCGGCTACCGGTGTGCTCAATGGCGGGCAGGGCGGCTACAGCATCAGCGGTGACCAGATCTCGATGACGGTCGGCAGCGATGGCTACTACCAGTTCCTGCTGGGACCGGCTGCGCCCAGTCGCTGCGAGTTCCAGCTGACGGTGACGCCGCCGGCGGGCTATACCTTCCGCTCGGCGCTCATTCCTGCTGAAGCCAACAGCCTGTCGCCGCCCGGCATATCGGGTACCACCTACAAGGTGCAGCCGCAGGCCAACGCGCCGACCGCGCCGGTGGGCACCGGCACCCAGTACTTCCTGGGCCTGTTTGCCGGTTCGGCCACGGCCAGCATCGTCCACAACCATCTGCCGCTGGATCCAGCGGTGGCGCCGGGCCTGGTGATCAGCAAGACCGGTGACAAGCAGGTGGTCGAGGTCGGCGACACCATGCTGTACACCATCAGCATCCGCCAGACCGCTGGTGAACCGCTGCAGACGGTGAATGTCATCGACAACCTGCCGCCGGGCTTCACCTACATCAACGGGACGGCGCGGGTGGATGGCGGTGGCATCGCCGATCCTTATGGCAAGCCGGGCCCGCGCCTGGTGTTCAACGTAGGCAGCATCAACCTGGGCCAGCAGAAGCTGCTGACCTACCGCGTGCGGGTTGGCGTGGGCGCCATGCAGGGTGACGGCATCAACCGCGCGCAGGCACATGGGTGCTCCACGGCCGGTGGTTGCGTCGATCCGGGCACCTTGCAACCGTATCCGGGCGGGGTGACCTCCAACCCGGCGCAGTACCGGGTACGCGTGACGGGTGGCGTGTTCACCGATGAGGCCTGCGTCCTGGGCAAGATCTATGTGGACAGCAACAACAACCATATGCAGGACCGTGAGGAGATCGGCATCCCGGGCGTGCGCTTCTACTTCAACGACGGCACCTGGATGGTGTCCGATTCGGAAGGCAAGTACAGCTACTGTGGCCTGCCGCCGAAGAGCCACACGCTGAAGGTGGATGCCAGTACCTTGCCGCGTGGCTCGCGCCTGATCACCAGCAGCAACCGCAACCTCGGCGATGCGGACAGCCTCTTCGTCGATCTGAAGAACGGCGAGCTGCATCGCGCCGATTTCATCGAGGGCAGCGGCTCCAACGAGGTGCTGGAGCAGGTCAAGGCACGGCGCACGCAGGGTGAAGTTGGTGCGCCGGAAACCGAGCTGCCGGGGCTGCCGCTGAGCTTCCAGGCACAACCGCTGCGTGCGCCGATTGGTGCCACCGATTCGGCAAACCAGATGCCGGGGATTGTTGCTCCGCGCGGCACGCTGCGGTTGCAGCCTGCGCAGCGCGGAGCGGATGGCTCGGTGGTGCAAGGTGGTGTCAGCGCTGATGCCGCCGGGACCGAAGGCGACACGTCGGACGCACCGCCCGCTCCGGTGGCTGCCGGCGGGCAAGCAAGCTCCAGCACAGGTGCCTTGCCGACGCTGGCAGACAGCCACCGTTTCGACGGTGCCTTGTCGTCCGGTGTCGTCGCCAACCCGCAATCGTTGGCGTCAAGCGAAGCGCAACCACAGCCGATCGACCTGCAATCCGGCGCGGTCGACTACAGCGTCAACACGGATGTGGATACGCTGCGGGTGGACGTGGACCGCGATGGTGTGCCGGCTGATGGCCAGTCACCGGTGCATGTGCGGGTTCAGCTGCTGGGCGCCGATGGCAAGCTGCTGGCGGGCAAGCGCTTTGCCACCATCGAGTACAGCGGTGGCCGGGTGCGCTTGGTTGGTGGTCGCACCGACGAGCTTGGGCCAGGCCGTCTGGATGCCGATCGCGGCACGCCGGGCATCCAGTTGCCGATAGAAAACGGCAGCGCCGAGTTCGACCTGCTGGCACCGGACGTGCCGCAGGACGTGCTGGTGCGCATCACCTCGGGCGGGGTCAGCGCCGAGAACACGGTCAGCTTCCTGCCGGAGATGCGCGAGTTGCTGGCAACCGGTCTGGTCGAGGGCGTGGTGAACTTCCGCAACGGCGCGACGCTGGACACGGCGCGGCGTGATGATGGCTTTGACCGTGACATCCGCCGCTGGGAGCGCAACTTCAACAGCGGGAAGGCCAATGCAGCGGCACGCACCGCGTTCTTCGTCAAGGGCAAGATCAAGGGCGAATACCTGCTGACCGCCGCCTACGACTCGGACAAGGACGTGCGTGGCCGCCTGCTGCGCGACATCCAGCCGGAAGAGTTCTATCCGGTCTATGGCGACTCCTCCCTGCGAGGCTTCGATGCCCGTTCGGCCGAGCGCCTGTACGTGCGTATCGACAAGAACCGCAGCTACATGATGTACGGCGACTTCCAGACCGGCGACACGCTGACCACGCAGACCGGCATCAGCGCCAGCGGCAAGGCGGTGATGCGCAGCCTGGGCACCTATAACCGCACCGCGACCGGCTTCGGCTGGCATTTCGAAGGCAAGCGCGTGCGCGGCAATGTGTTCGCGATGGAGGATTCGCTGCGGCAGGTGATCGATGAGTTCCCCAGCCAGGGCAGCGGCCCGTACGCATTGCGCAACAGCGCGGTGCTGGAAGGCAGCGAGCGGGTGGAGGTGATCACCCGCGACCGCAACCAGCCCAGCCGCATCATCAATGTGCGTGGCCTGGGACGGTTGATTGACTACAGCTTCGAGCCGTTCTCCGGGCGCATCCTGCTCAACAGCTTCCTGCCCGCCTTCGACAGCGAGTTGAACCCGATCTCGCTGCGGGTGACGTATGAGCTGGACCAGGGCACGGAGAAGTTCTGGGTGTACGGCGTGGACGCGCAATTCCGCGTCAACAAGTACATCGAGGCCGGTGCTTCCTACGTAAAGGATGAGAATCCGTTCGCACCGTTCAAGATGGGCAGCGCCAACCTGGGCTTCCGCTTTGGGCCCAACACCTGGATGGTGCTGGAGGCCGCGCGTACCGAAAGCGAGGTCAATACCAACTCCATCAACCAGTACGCAACGCCTGGGCTGCAGAACCTCAGTGGTGATATCAGTGGCAATGCGTACCGGCTGGAGTTCGCCCACGATGGCAAGGCCTTCGATGCGCGCATGTTTGCCGGCCGCAGTGACCCTGCGTTCAACAACCCGTCCTCGCCGTTGTATGGCGGCCGTGGTGAGTACGACCTGGAGTTGAACTGGACGGTCAATCCGCGCTTCCAGGTCTACGTGGAGGCAATGCGCAGCGAGGACCGCAATCCTGATGGTGGCGACCGCGATGCGGCCGGTGCCGGCGTGCGTATCGATGCAACCAAGCGGCTGACGCTGGATCTGGGCGTGCGCAGCATCCGCGAGACCATCGGTGCCTACTCGCCGTGGTCGACGCTGCCGCCGTTCGGCAGCACCGGTGGCCTCAGTGGCGGATTTGCCACCGGATCGGCGGGCGGGGCGCTGGGCTATGGCCAGCAACCGCTGGATCCGCTCACCGGCTTGCCGATCATCCGCAGCGGTGGCACGGTGCCTAGCAGCAGCCTGCCGATCGGCACCAAGCTGGAGTCGGACAGCGTGCATGTTGGCGCTGGCTATAAAGTCACCGACAAGCTGGTGTTGGGCGGCGAGTACGAGCAGGACGTCAATGGTGAAGACCGCAACCGGGTCGCTGTTGGCGCTGACTACCAGCTGCGCGAGCGCAATCGCCTGTATGGCCGCTACGAGAAGCAGACCGGCCTGACCAGCGCCTATGGCATTACCACCACCGATCGCGAAAGTGATGCGCTGGTGTTCGGTGTCGACAGCACCTACCTCAAGGACACCCAGGTGTTCAGCGAGTACCGCCTGCGTGATGCCATTGCCGGGCGCGATGTGCAGATGGCCTCGGGCATCCGCAACGACTGGAGTGTGCGCGAAGGCCTGCGCCTGAGCACCGCCGCTGAGCACGTCAAGATCTACGAAGGCGACAGTGGCGATTCCACCGCACTGGCCCTGGGTCTGGATTACAGCGCCAACCCGCTGTGGCGCGGTGCCATGCGCCTGGAGTACCGCATCTCCGGCGATGTGGACAGCACACCAGCCACCAACGAGGAGTTCAACACCACGCTGTTCCAGCTGATGTGGGCCCGCAAGCTCAACCGTGACTGGACCCTGCTTGCGCGCAACTACCTGCTTGCCACCGACTACAAATCGCGCGGTGATGTGATGCAGGACCGCTTCCAGCTTGGTGTTGCCTACCGCGATACCGATCGGAACCGGATCAACGCGCTGGCCCGATACGAGTACAAGCTGGAGTCGGACAAGAGCGGCATGGGGATTGATGGCGCCTCGCAGCAGGATGTTGGCCAGGACATCCGCACCGCCGCGCATATCGTCTCCACCCATGCCGACTGGCATCCGTCGCGGCCGTGGTGGCTCACTGGCCGCATCGCTGCCAAGTGGCAGAAGGACCGCTTCGCCTACAACGACGGCAGCCGCGTCGAAGACAGCTTCCGGGGCGTGCTGCTGTCCGGTCGGATCGTGTACGACATCACCGAGAACTGGGATATCGGCGTGCTCGGCACCACCTTCCGTGGCGACTACGGCAGCAACCAGTATGCCTACGGCATGGAAATCGGACGCTTGCTGCGGCAGAACCTGTGGCTGTCGGCGGGCTACAACTTCGTTGGTTTCGAGGCCGACCGGGATCTGGCCGGTTACGAATACACCGACGAAGGCGCCTTCATCCGCCTGCGTTTCAAATTCGACGAAGATCTTTTCCGTCGCGACGACAACCGCTACCGCAAGCCGGCGCAGCCTTGAGGACCCCGACATGACACCTCGTCGTACGCGACTGATCATTGCAATGCTGTTGAGCTCGGCTTGCGCCACACCGTTGCTGGCGCAGCAGCCAGGCGCAGGGCAACGGACCGAGTTGTTGCCACAGAAGGCGCGCATCACCGACGAAGCGCTGTACGCGGATCATTCGCGCTACCAGGCCACCCAGGACAGGATCCAGGCGCTGAATGACGGTGGCCGCCCGGTACGCGACTACCACCTGTCCAAGGCGCAATGCTGGCTGGACGTGTCCTTCCACGAGTACAGCCGCAACGACCGCAGTGACTTCCCGCAGCTGGCATTGGATGAGTCCGTCAAGCTGATCGACGGCATGGAGCGGGGCGTGTCACCGCTGTCAACGGATACCCCGTTGGTGAACGATGCGCGCTATTTGCGCGAGGACCTGTGGAAGCGTCTGCGCGTCATCCACGGAACCCCGGGGTTTGAATGCGCGCAGCAGGCGGTGGCCTGTGGTGAAGTGGAGCTGGTGCATGCGGGCAACGAGTTCAACCAGCAGCAATGGCGGCACTCAAAGCCATACATCCAGATTGCCGAAGACCTGACCAACGACGCCGAAGCGCTGGCGCGGCAATGCGTGGTGGCGCCTGCGGTCGTCCCGCCACAGGAAGCGGTGCTCACCGCCAACGTGGTGTTCGATTTTGACAAGGACGCCCAACGGCATATCCGTCCTGAATCACTGCGCTCGCTGGACGCGACGCTGCGCCGCGTCGACGAAGAGAAGCGGACCATCACCGGTGTGCAGTTGGTCGGCCACGCTGACCGCCTGAAGGGTCCAACCAACCAATACAACCAGAGTCTATCCGAGCGTCGCGCGCAGACCGTTCGGCAGTACCTGATCAGCCAGGGCGTCGCCGCAGACCTGATTACCTACCAATGGCGCGGTGACAGCGAGCAGGTGCAGGCCTGCGACGGCATGAGCGGGGCGAAGCTGAGGGAGTGCCTGCTGCCAAATCGGCGAGTGGAAGTGAAATTCAATACGACGCGCTGACTTCTGCAGGCAAACCGGGGTGGGCGAGGGTGGGTGGTTTTGTAGAACACACAGCCCCCAGCCGGGGGCCAAGAGGAACACCCCCACCACACCACCCCCCCGCAAAATATAGGGCGGCTAGGGGGCAAGACC
>NZ_JBXFWF010000084.1:0-16425 GCF_056854515.1 Stenotrophomonas sp. STEN063 | reverse complement strand
GTGCCGAGCCATGCTCGGCAGCGGCCTTACCGGGAAAGCCCCTGCCGAGCATGGCTCGGCACTACATGGCATTGCTGGGAAAGCCCCTGCCGAGCATGGCTCGGCACTACCGGTTGCCCCTTTTGCCTGTGGCAAAGGGGTGTCGGCGATCAATCTTCGAAATCGGTCTCTGCTGCCGGAGCGGCTTCAGCCACCGGGCGCGGGCTGCGCTTGACCGGCTTGCTCAGCACTTCCACATAGAACTGGGTATTGCCGGCGGCCACCAGCGCGTCGATGGCACGGAACAGCTCGTCGTAGCCCACCGGCTTGGCCGAGGCTTCGTCCACGCCCAGCTTGCTGTCGAAACCCCAGGAATCGGCACCGGCCGGCACTGTCTTGCCGCGCTCACGCTTGGTGTACTTGCGGATGTCGTGCTTGCTGGCTTCCAGCAGGCGGTCAGGGTGCTTGCCTTCGATGGCGAGGCTATAGGTCTTCTTCACGGGAATCTCGTTGCTGCGCCAGCCCGGTTGGGCCGGCAGGGAATGGCACCATTATCGGTGCAAACGGCTTGACCGTGGTTCAACCGCGTCGGGCGACCAGCAGCCAGTTGTTGAATGGGGTGTTGCCGTACAGCGGGGTGAGGCTGACGGTCAGGCCGCATTGTTGCAGTAGTGCACGCAAAGAGTCGGCATCAGGATAGTGGCGGGGCCTGAACTGCATCCAGCCGATCAGGTTGGCCGCGCGGTCGCCAATGCGCGAGATGCGGCCACGACGGGTGTGGTCGGCCAGCGCCATGCGCATCACCAGCCTTCCATCATCCTCCAGCATCGCCGCCACGTTGCGGAGCAGGGCTTGCTGGGCCTGCTCGGGCAGGTACTGGAGTACATCCAGAATGGCGACACTGCCGCGGTGGGCAGGCAGGGTGGTGGCAAGGTCCATGACTTCGAAGGTGCTGGCAGCGAGGCTGGCGCGTTTGGCCACCTTGTCCGCGCGCTGGATCTTGGCTGCGTCGTTGTCCACGCCGCGGTACGGCATGTGTTGGCCGTCGTGGCGCAGCGCATGTGCAAGCAAGCCCAGGCCGCAGCCCATGTCCAGCAATGGGGCATCGCTGCCGCGTAGTGCTTCGAGCACGCCGGGGTAGAGCGGGTCGCTGCGCAGTTTACCCAGCGTGTAGTAGTAGTCCCAGCGGTTGCCCCATGGCTGCAGTGGAGCAAATGCGCCGGCGATGGCTTTGGCGGCCTCGGCCGGAAAGGCTTGATGGCCGGGATGCCCTGTCACGCGGCGGGGGCTGCCTGCAGCAGTTCCGTCGCGACGGGCAAGGCGGTCTGCATCCAGCGCTGGTACATGGCGGCGGAAGGATGCAGGCCGTCATCGGCCAGCATTTCCGCCGCTTCACCACCGTCGCGGCTGGTCGGGGTGATGTCGACGAAGGCCACGCCGTAGTCGCCGCAGCAGGCGTGTGCGGCGGCGTTGAAATCATCGATCTCGCGGGCGACCTGGGCCGCATCGCGTCCGTTCTGCTGCGCGTAGGGGGTGAAGCCCCAGTCCGGTGTGGACAGCACCAACACCCGCTGCGGGTCTTCGCCAGCCAGGGCGATCGCGCGTTGCAGCAGCTGTTCGAACTGCTGGCGGTACTCGGCCAGCGGCCGTCCGCGGTACTGGTTGTTGACCCCGATCAGCAGGCTCACCAGCGCGTACGGGCCTTGCGGGGCTTCGGCATCGATGGCGGCAGCCAGCTCGTCGGTGGTCCAGCCGGTGGTGGCGATGACCTGCGGGTCGTCCAGCTCGATGCCCTGCGCGCGCAGCGCGGCGGCGAGTTGGAAGGGCCAGCTGCCGGCCTGCGGCACGCCTTCGCCGATGGTGTAGGAGTCGCCCAGCGCCAGGTAGGACGTGGAGGTGGCTGCGTTATCGCTCATCAAGTCCAATCAACCCACCGCGCTGCGTGGCTTCAGCTGCACCACCTTGGTGACGGCTTCGGCGCGCCGGCTGAGCAGTTTGTCGATGCGGCCGAAGACCTCGCGCATAACGCTGGCCTCGGGCAGCAGGGTGACACGGAAGTGGTTGCGGTAGGGCACGTTGAAGCTGGAACCTGGCACCACCAGCACGCCTTCTTCTTCCATCAGCTGCAGGGCGAAGTCGTGGTCGTCGAAGCCTTGCGCGGCCGGGCCGACAACTGCCGGGAAGGCATACAGCGCGCCGGAAGGCGCTACCAGCGACAGGTGCTCGCTGGCCTCACAGGCCTCGATCACCGCGCGGCGGGTTTCGTACAGGCGACCGCCGGGGCTGCACAGTTCGGAGATGGTGTCCGGGCCATTGACTGCGGCTTCGATCGCGTACTGGCCGGGCACATTGGCGCACAGGCGCAGCGCGCTGAGCAGGTCGAGTGCGGCGCGGAATTCACCCAGCTGCTCACCCGCGCCGGACAGCAGCATCCAGCCCACCCGCCAACCGCAGGCGCGGTGCACCTTGCTCAGGCCGCTGAAGGTCAGGCAGGGGTGATCACCGGCCAGTGGTGCGACCGGCTGGAACTGGGCGCCGTCGTACAGGATCTGGTCGTAGATTTCGTCCACCAGCAGCAACAGGTTGTGCTTGCGGGCGATGGTGACGATTTTCTCCAGCAGCTCGCGCGGGTAGCTGGCGCCGGCCGGGTTGTTCGGGTTGATCAATACGATGGCGCGGGTGCGCGAGGACACCAGCGCTTCCATCTCCACCGGATCAGGCAGGAAGCCGTTTTCCGGACGGCAGCGGTAATACACCGGTCGACCGTCGTTGAGAATGGTGGCAGCCGACCACAGCGGGTAATCCGGCGAGGGCACCAGCACTTCGTCACCCGGGTTGAGCAGGGCGCGCAGCGACAGGTCGATCAGCTCGGAGACGCCATTGCCCAGGAACACACGGTCTGCCACGGCATCGGGCGCACCGCGACGCGCGTAGGCCGCCGCGATGGCTTCACGTGCAACCGGCAGACCCTGCTGATGGGTATAGGGGTCCGTGCGGCCCATGTCATCGGCGATGGCGTGCTGCAGGTGTGCAGGCGCACGGAATCCGAATGCACCGGGATTGCCGATGTTGAGCTTGATCAGCTTGCGGCCCTGGGCCTCCAACTCCCGCGCTCGTCGGGCCAGTTCACCACGGATTTCGTAGCGGACTTCGGACAGGCGTTCACGGGTAGCTAGCGGTTTGACAGGGCTTGACATTTTCTCAGGGCCATCAAGGGCATGGATTCTGCATGGTAGCCGAATTGTTGCGCTGCGGGGTGGGGCTTTGGGGCCGGGAATGGGGACTCGGGAGTGGGGATTGGTTGCAGGTAAAAACAACGGCCAAAGCAAGGGCAAAGGCACCCCTCCCCAACCCTCCCCAACCCTCCCCTTGCCTGCGGCAAAGGGAGGGGGCCAAGCCTTGCCCCCTCCCTTGCGCGCAGCGCAGGGAGGGTTGGGGAGGGGTGCTTTGGTTTTGGCTTTGGTTTTGGCTTTTGTTCCAGCCCCAGCCCCAGCCTCAACTGAATCGCCATTCCCGGCTGCAAGCCCCGCCCCGGTAGAATCCCCCAAATGACTGATTCCATCGACTTCGATTCGCTGCGCCATATCGGCTGGCCCTGGCCCGGTGCTCCCGAGGACCCGCAGTGGCAGGCGGCCTTTGCTGCCCATCCGCAGGCCCGCCCGGGGCGGGTGATCGAGCAGCACCGGTCCGGCTACGTGGTCGCAGATGCGCCCGACAACAGCCTCAAGACCGAGTCGCCGCCGGAATGGCAGCGGCCGCGCTTCCCCAGCCATGAGCGCGCGGCGGTAGGCGACTGGGTGTTGCTGGACGGAAAACGCATCGTCGCGTTGCTGCCGCGGCATACCTCGATCAAGCGTGGTGCCGCCGGTGAGCACTATCACCAGCAGGTGATCGCGGCCAACATCGATACGGTGTTCATCGTCTGTGGCCTGGATGCCGACTTCAATCCGCGCCGCATCGAGCGCTACCTGCTGCTGGTTGGCGGCGGTGGTGCCTCACCGGTGGTGGTGCTGACCAAAGCCGACCAGACCGAGTACAGCGAGGACGCGCTGGCGGTGCTGGAAGACCTGGCCGCGCAGCAGATTCCGCTGCTGGCGATCAATGGCAAGGATCCGGAAAGCGTCTCCGCCCTGCTGCCATGGCTGGGCCCGGGCAATACGGTGGTACTGGTGGGTTCCTCCGGTGCCGGCAAATCCACCTTGACCAACACGCTGTTGGGCGAGGACCGGATGAAGACCAACGAAGTGCGCAGCAATGATTCGCGCGGCCGCCACACCACCACCCATCGTGCGCTGATGCCGCTGCCGTATGGCGCCTGCCTGATCGATACGCCCGGCATGCGCGAGCTCAAGCCGACCGGCGAGGAAACTCTGGCTGAAGGTGGCTTCGCCGATATCGAAGAGCTGACCACGCAATGCAAGTTCCGCGATTGCTCGCACCACAGCGAACCGGGTTGCGCAGTGCAGGAAGCCATTGAGCGCGGTGACATCGACGAGAGCCGGCTGGAGAGCTACCTCAAGTTGCGCGAGGAAGTGGCGCAGGCCGCAGCCAAGCTGGCCCAGCGTCAGGCCGAGCAGGCGACCGAACGCAAGCACAGCGGGCGCGGTGCGCAATGGCGGCCGATCAACAAGGGCAAGCGGCGCTGAAGCTGGACGCTCGCTGCTTCGGCTCCCTCCCTTTTGCGGAGCAAAGGGGGGGAAGAAGGCCCGCTTGCGCGCCACTGGCGCGCGGCCTGATGAACGACCGAAGGCTTTGCCTTCGGGCCGGGCGGGTCGGGGAGGGGTAAGCTGTTCGCGCGTTGATGCGGTTGTGGCTTCGCGGCTTACGCCGCTCCTACAAGAGCGATGGCTGCGCGGTATTACCTGAGTTGATCGAGGCAGGCATGAGCACAGTTGATACCCACAACGATCCAGCCATCAGCCATCACGCTGCGCTCGATGCGCGAATGGTCGCGGCGGTCAAAGGCATCCGTTTGCTGAGTCTGACCAGTTGGCCGGCAGATACGCAGGCGCCGTTTCTGGAAAGTGTGGCGCGCGGTAACCCGGTACTGCCGCAGGTGGACTACCCCAAACTCGACTTCAGCGAGACGCGGCGCGAACTGGCGGCGGTAATGGACGAGGTGGACGCCAGCCATCCACTGGGCAGTTACATCCAGGATTCTGCGCACAGCTGGGATCTGGCCGCCAGTCTGTTGGAAGGCCTGGGTACGCGCGCGGTGGACGACTATTCCACCCAGTTGTTCGGCGTGCCCGAGCAGCCGATGCCGGGCAATGGCCCGACCACCCGCGATGCGGCACGGCACTTCATCCAGATCGCGCAGGAACTGGACCACGAACTGCTGGCCCCGGAGGAGCAGGTGCCGGTGTCGGCAACAGCCTTGCAGTTGATGCTGCAGAGCGACCTGGATGAGTTCTTCGCAGGGCGCATGATCAGCGTGGAGCTGGACCCGGAACTGATCGCCAAGGCCGCTGCGGGGGCGACCCGCATTCGCCTGCGCACCCGCGCCACCTTCAGTGCCTATGACCGTGCGCAGCTCTACCACCACGAGGCGCTGGTGCATTCGCTGACGGCGCTCAATGGCCGCGATCAGGTGGTGTTGCCCAGCCTGGCGCTGTCATCGCCGCGCATCACCGCGACCCAGGAAGGCCTGGCGACGTTTGCCGAACAGATCACCGGCAGCATCGACATCCAGCGGCTCAAGCGCATCAGCCTGCGTATCGAGGCGATTGCGATGGCCCGCGATGGCGCCGATTTCATCGAGGTGTTCAACTACTTCCGTGCTGCGGGGCAGACCGCCGAGGAAAGTTTTTCCTCGGCACAACGCGTGTTCCGTGGTGTTCCAACCAGCGGCGGCGCTGCCTTCACCAAGGACACCGTCTACCTGCGTGGCCTGGTCTCGGTGCACACCTTCTTCCGGCAGATGCTGCGCGATGAAAAGCTGCAGACCTGCCGCTGGTTGTTCGCCGGCAAGATGACGCTGGAAGACGCACAGGCGCTGACGCCGTTGTTTGAAGCTGGGGTGCTGGCACCGCCGCGTTGGTTGCCGCAGTGGATCAACCGCGCCAATGGCCTTGCTGGCGCATTGGCGTTCTCGCTGTTCGCCAACCGCATCCGCATGGACCAGATCAGCGAAACCTGAGTTGGTTCAGGGCGTGCCCAGCAACTGCTGCACCGCGCGCTCGCCGCTGCCCATTGCCAGCGTCCAGCCGAGCATGCCGTGGCCGATATTGCAGGCCAGGCCGTCGCCGAGGTTCCTGATGATCGGTGAGGTCCATGGCGTGACCGGGCGCAGCCCGGCCCAGCTGCTTTCGATGTGCCCGTAATCGGCGGCCTCGGGCAACGACGCGCGTGCCTGCGCGATCATTGTTGCCAGCCGCGCCGGTTCGGGCGTGGGGTTCCAATCGTTGAGGTCAGCCAGGCCAGCGACGCGGATGCGCTCGCCCAAGCGGCAGAACACCAGCTTGCGCTTGGTGTCGGTGATGCTGACCTTGGGCGCATTGCTGCCCAACGGTGCGGTGAACGAGTAACCCTTGATCGCCATCACCGGCATGCGCAGGCGCAGCGGTTTGAGCAGGGCAGGGCTGTCGATGCCGGCGCAGACCAGCACGCGCGCTGCCTGCAGCGTGCGGCCATCGCGGGCCTGCAGCTGCCAGTGTTCACCCGTGCGGCGCAGTGACTGCGTATCGAATCCGAACAGCGCCTGCACGCCGTAGTGCTGCTGCACTACCTGCAGCAGGCCTTGGCTGAAACGGTAGGGGTCGCCGGCTTCTTCCTCAGGCGAATAGACACCGCCGGCCAGCCACGGCGCGCCGCTGAGTGCAGGTTCGATGGCGGTGGCTTCGGCCGCGTTGACCAGCCGTTGCTGTACGCCATGACCGCGCTTGAGCGCGATCATCGCCGCCGCTCCCTGCACGCCCTCGACGGAGGGGTACAGGTGCAGCTTGCCGGAGACCTCGTGGTCGAAGTCGATGGGGTGCTGTTGCAGCAGGGCCTGCATGGCCTGGCGTGATTCCAGCGCCAGTTCCAGCGTGGTCAGGGTATTGCGCTGCAGGCCTGCCGTGTTGGCCTGGCGCAGGAAGGCCAGGCCCCAGCGCAGGAAATCCGGATCAGCCGACCAGCGTGTGCGGAAAGGCCCGTTGCGGCCGAATGCCATTTCCGGCAGTTGTGCCCAGGTTGCCGGGCCGGCCATCGCGTCGGTATAGGCGTAGCTGAGCTGTGCGCCATTGGCGAACGAAGTGCCCAGTGCCGGGCCGGCATTGCGATCCAGCAGCAGCACCGAACAGCCGCGCTTTGCAGCGGCATACGCGGTGGCCAGGCCCACCACGCCAGCGCCGACGACGACCAGGTCAGGGCGGGAAGAAGGGGCGGGTACTGCGTTGGATGTCATCAGCGGAGCGGTGCTACAGGGCGAGTAGGGCCCCATTGTCGCGCCAACCCGTGCACAAGGCACGGGTATGGCGCACGGAACCGGCGGCTTAGTGTGGCCAGAAGTTCAGGAAGCCGGTGATGATCAGCGCATTGATGAAGTCGATGAAGAATGCGCCCACCAGAGGCGCCACCAGGAAGGCGCGCGGCGCCGGCCCGTAGCGCTGCGCCAGCCGGCGCATCACGGCCATCGCGTTGGCGGTGGTGCCGAGCATGAAGCCGATGAAGCCACCGCCCATTACCGCCGCGTCGTAATCGCGGCCCATCAACCAGTAGATCGGCACCGCGAACAGCGCCACCACCGAGACCTGGATGATCAGGTTGACCAGCAACGGGAAGCCCATACCAGCCAATTCCCAAAGTTTCAGGTCCATCAGCGCGATGGCCAGGAACAGGGCCAGGCTGATGTTGCCGATCAGGTCGGTGGTCGGCACCGACAGCTTGATCCAGCCGGTGTAGTCGTCGATGTTGCGGATCACCGCGCCAACCAGCATCGCGCCGATATAGGTTGGCAGGGTCAGGCCGATGCCTTCGAAGCCCTTGCCCACCCATACGCCAAGCCACATCGCCATCAGCAGCACGACGATGCTCTTGAGCGCGTCGAACTCACGTGCCGACTCGCTGGGGTAGCGCACGGTGACTGCTTCGTCCTCACCGAGCTGGGCGCCGGTGGCCTTCTGGCTGGGATGCTTCACCTTGAAGCGCTGCATCAGCACGGTGATCACCGGGCCGCCAACCAGGCCGCCGCAGATGATGCCGGCCATGGCCGCTGTCACCGCCAGGCTTTCCGCGCCAACCAGGCCGGCCTGCTCGAAATGCCCAGCAAAGGCCAGGCCGGTAGCTGGGCCGCCGGTCAGCGTTGCCGAACCAGCCAATACGCCGAACATCGGGTTCAGGCCGAACAGCTTGGCGACACTGATACCGATCAGGTTCTGCAGCACCGCGAAGATGCTGCCGATCAGCAGGAACAACATCACCTGCTTGCCGCTGACGCGTAGCAGTCGCAGGCTGGCGTTGATGCCCAAGGTGGTGAAGAACGCCACCATCAGCGGTGTCTTGAGGGTGGTGTCGAGTGTGAACAGGGTGGTCTGCTGGCCATGTGCCCACCACACGGCCAATGCCACCAGCAGGCCGCCAACCACCGGTTCAGGCAGGTTGTAGCGGCGGAAGAACGGAATGGCACGGCACAATGCGTAGCCGGCGAACAGGGTCAAGCCCGCGAAGGCGACCGTCTGTACGGCGTCAAGTTGAATCATAGGGTTGGGGACCTTACACCAGCAAAGGGCGAACTTTGTCGTTCCTTACGCACAATAGCAACCGGGCCTAAAGGCACTGGCTGGGCATGAAGGTCAGATTGGAGCCATGAAGACGGGTAGTGCCGAGCCATGCTCGGCAGAGGCACTACCGGTACAGCTTCAGCCGAGCATGGCTCGGCACTACAGCGAAGCGTGTCCCTGCCGGGCGTTGCAGGCGGATCAGTCGCGCTGCGGGCGCTTGTAGGCCACGCAATCCACTTCCACCTTGCAGTCCACCACCATGCGGCTTTCGACGCAGGCGCGGGCCGGCGGGTTTTCGCCGAAGTAATGCTTGAACACGCCATTGAAGGCGTAGAAGTCGCGGGCGTCGTCCAGCCACACCCCGCAGCGCACGACATGCTCGGGGCCGTAGCCGGCTTCGGCCAGGATCTGCAGCACGTTGCCGATGACCATGTGCGATTGCTCGGTCACGGTGCCAGCGACCAGTTCGCCGTCGCGCATCGGTACCTGCCCGGAGACGAACAGCCAGCCGTCGGCTTCGACCGCGCGCGAGAACGGCATGTGCTGCTTGCCTTGGCCAACGCCGCCTTCGGCGCCATAGCGTTTGATGTCACTCATCGGTATTCCTTTGTAATGGGTATAGCGGTTGCAACTCAGGCTGCCGGGGCAGCCTCGGGGCAGACAAAACGGCCGGCGCGGGCAACGACCTGCTTGCCGTCGTAGCTCAGGCAGCCGTTGACCCAGACCGCGTTGATGCCATCGGCGGCGCGGATCGGGTCGTGGAAACTTGCCGTGTCACGTATCCGTGCCGGGTCGAACAGCACCAGATCGGCGCACCAGCCAGCGCGGATGAAACCGCGCGCACCCATCGCGAAGCGTGATGCGGGCAGGCCGGTCATCTTGTGCACGGCGGTATGCAGCGGGAACAGCTGCTCGTCGCGGGCGTAATGGCCAAGCACGCGTGGGAAGGTTCCCCATAGCCGCGGATGCGGACGCGGATCGCGCGGCAAGCCATCGGAGCCGATCATGGTCAGCGGATGGGCCAGGATCTGGCGCACGTCGGCCTCGTCCATGCCGTGGTAGACCGCACCGGCCGGTTGCAGGCGGATTGCGGCATCCAGCAGCGAGAGATTCCAGTCTGCGGCGATCGCCGCCAGCAGGCGGCCGCCCTGGCTGGGCTCGGGCTCGGACCAGGTGATCAGGATGTCGAAGGCATCGGTGACCTGTTTCAGGTCCAGGGTCGAGGCACTGGCGGCATAGGGATAGCAATCGCAGGCGACATCCTGGGTGGCCGAGGCGGCGTGCAGGCTGGCCAGCACTTCGCCGCTGCGGCCCCAGTTGTCGATGCCGGCGCACTTCAGGTGCGAGACGCGCACCGCTGCCTGCGGCGCCCGTGCGGCATGGAAGGCTTCTTCCATCGCCTCGAGGATGCCGCCGAATTCATCGCGCAGGTGGGTGGCATACAGCCCGTTGCGCGGCAGTTCCTCCGCCAGTGCATCCACTTCCGACGACGGCGCGCTGAAGGCCGACGCATAGGCCAGGCCGCTGCTCAGGCCGAGTGCACCCTGGGTGAGGCTGTCACGCAGCTGCGTGCGCATCGCGCTGATTTCGTCGGCGCTGGCGGCGCGGTCGAGCCGGTCCATGTGGTTCTGGCGCAGGGCGGTGTGGCCGACCAGTGCGGCCACGTTCGTTGCAGGGCCGGCGAGCTCCACCGCCTTGCGGTAGCTGGCGAAATCCGCATAGCGGAAATCCTCGGCGTCGCCCAGCAGGTTCATCGGGTCCGGCACCTGATCGCGGATCTGCACCGGGCTGGCGCTGATGCCGCAGTTTCCGACCACCACCGTAGTCACGCCCTGTGACAACTTGCTGAGCATGTCCGGATTGCGGATCACTTCCAGGTCGTCATGGGTGTGCACATCGATGAAGCCCGGTGCCAGCGCCAGGCCTTGCGCGTCGACCACATGGGCCGCAGGCGCGTCGCCAAGCTGGCCAACCGCGACGATACGCCCGGCATTGATGGCCACATCACCCTGCACGCCGGCCCGGTCGCTGCCATCGAAGATCAGGGCGTTGCGTATCAAGAAATCATGCATGGGTCAGTCACCCAGCGGCAGGCGCGAATCGCCGCCACGGTGGCGGTCCAGGGCCAGCTTGATGCGGCGCAGATGCTCGTGGTTGGCGTTGGCGTCGTTGAGTGCGGTGGTGGTGGCAAGCACGTCGATCGCCAGCATCATCGCGTAGCGCGAGGCCGAGGGCTTGAACACGAAGTCGGTTTCCTCGATCTGGATCGGCAACAGCCAGTCGCTGCGTTCTGCCAGGGCGGTGTTGGCCTGGGTGATGGCGCCGATGCGGGCACCGTAGGTGCGTGCGATGTCCACCGCCGAGATGATTTCCGGGGTAATGCCGCTGACCGACAGCACCAGTACCAGATCCTGCGGTCCAAGCGTGGCGCCGATGATCTTCATCATCAAGGCATCGCTGCAGGCCGAGACGGGACGCCCGAAGCGGACGAAGCGGCTCTGCAACTCCTGTGCGAATACCGTTGAGCAACCACCGAGACCGAAGATGTGGATCATGCGCGCCTGGCAGATGGTTTCGGCCAGTTCCTGCACCACGTCCTCTTTCAGATTGGCGATGTTGTGACGCAGGCTCTCCTGGATGTCATCGCAGATCTGCGCGTACAGCGCGGATACCGGCGGTGCGTTCTGCTGCTCCAGGAAGCGCTTGCCGACCGCGCTGGCCGAGGCCAGCCGTGCGCGCAGCTCGCGGACGTGTTCGCAGCCCAGCGCCTTGGCAAAGCGCGAGATGGCGGCAGCGCTGACTTCGGCGCGTTCAGCCAGCTCGCTGACGCCGTACTGCGCGGCGGCATCCACGTCGGCCAGGATCGCCGCGGCAATCCGCGCCTCGACCGGGCTGAACTCGTGCTGGCGCTGGCGCAGCTCATAGACGATATCGAACGTATTCTGCGACATGTTCAAAGCACCATGGACAGGGCCATCACCAGGGACAGGGCGATGACGGAGATGAGAGTTTCGAGCACCGTCCAGGTCTTGAAGGTCTGGGCGACAGTCATGTTGAAGTATTCCTTCACCAGCCAGAAGCCACCGTCGTTGACGTGTGACAGCACCACCGAGCCGGCACCGGTGGCCAGCACCAGCAATTCAGGGTGGGCATAGCCCATGGCGGCTGCAATCGGCGCGACGATGCCGGAGGCGGTGGTCATCGCCACGGTTGCCGAGCCGGTGGCGATGCGCATCAGCGCGGCCATGGTCCAGCCCATCAGCAGCGGCGACAGTTCGAAGCGCTGCGACAAGCCGATGATTTCGGCGGCGACGCCGGTATGCACGAGGATGCCGTTGAGGCCGCCACCGGCACCGACCAGCAAGGTGATCGCCGCCGTGGGTGCCAGGCATTCCTGGGTGAACTTGAGGATCTGTTCACGGCTGAAGCCGCGCATCAGGCCCAGGGTGATGAAGCTCATCAGGGTCGCCAGCAGCAACGCGACCACCGAGTGGCCGATGAAGCGCAGGCCGTGGTTGAGGGCCGAACCGGGTGTAGCGATCTGGTCGGCCCAGCCGCCGAGCAGCATCAGCACCACCGGCAACAGCAAGGTGGCCAGGGTGATGCCGAAGCCGGGCAGCTGCTCATCGGGAATGCGGCCATGGCCTTCGTCGAGCAGCGCCGCTTCCATCGGGTTGTGCGTGGGTAGCTTGACCCGTGGCGCCACGAACTTGGCGAACACCGGGCCAGCGACGGCAGCGGTCGGCAAGCCGATCAACAGCGAATAGAACACGGTGCGGCCGACATCGGCGCCATAGGCATTCACCGCCAGCATCGCCGCCGGATGCGGTGGCACCAGACCGTGCACCACCGACAAGCCGGCCACCATCGGCAGGCCGACCAGCAACAGCGGTACGCCGGTGCGGCGGGCGACATTGAGCACGATCGGGATCAGCAACACGAAGCCGACCTCGAAGAAGATCGGCAAGCCCACGCAGAAGGCGATCAACATCATCGCCCAGTGCACGTTCTTGGTGCCAAAGCGGGCGATCAAGGTGCGCGCGATGCGCTCGGCGCCACCGGACTCGGCCATCATCTTGCCGAGCATGGTGCCCAGCGCGACGATCAATGCGATATGCCCCAGCGTCTTGCCGACACCTTGTTCGTAGGCGGGCAGGATCTCCGGCGCCGGCATGCCGGCAAACAGCGCCAGGCCCACCGACACCAAGGTGACGCTGATGAAGGGGTTGAGTCGGAAGCGGGCGATCAGCACGATCAGTGCAAGGATCGACAATGCGGCGTAGATCAACAGCAGATTACCGTCGGTCATGCGAACAGGCTCGATGGAAGCGGTTAGAACTGCGTGGAAACAGCGCCGACAACGCGGTGCGCGTCATCGACCACCAGCAGGTGGCGCCATTTGTCGAAGGTCAGGCAGGGGTGGGAAATGTCGAAACAGAGCATGTCGCCCACCTGCAGCCCATCGTCGGCCTGCAGTTCGAGGAAGGCGTGCTGGTCCATCATCGCAGTGACCTTCCAATGCGCGGCGGCGTTGCTCGGTGCCGCGTCGCCAGGGCGATAGTGCAGTGCAGGCACGGGGAAACCGGCATCGAAGGCTGCATCGCGCTTGCCCAGGCCGATGATGGCCTTGCCCGGTTCCGGCCGCGACTGCACGTAAGCCCATAGCCGCAGCGCCGGCTGCAGGCTGCTGCCCATCTCGCGCGCGACCGGATTGCTGGCATGGATGCGCTCGGCCGCCTGCCGGTAGATGCCGACGTCGTGGCTGAGATAGCAGCCCGGACGCAGCACGATCTGCGCATCGGCATCGTTGGCCAGCACGGAGAACTCCTCGGCGACCACGTCGAACCAGGCCGAACCGGCGCCGCTGAGGATGGCTGGCAACTGGCGGAAGCCGCCGCTGGTGCGGATCGCCTGCCATTGCGCAAGGCTGCGCTGCAGCATGGCGCGCACGCCAGCCTCGTCGCCGGCGACACCTTCATAGACTTCCACGCCGACCAATGCGACCGCATCCGGCCAACGCGCAATTTCATCCAGTACGGCTTGCGCCTGGGCGTCATCGCGCACGCCGGTACGGCCACCGGCCAGACCAATCTCCAGCAATACCTTGATCTGCTGCCCGCGCGCGCTGAAATAGCTGCCCAACGCGGCCACATTGGCGGCCGAGTCCACCACGCAGGCGAACCAGAAGCGCGGGTCGCGCTGCTGCAGGGAGGCGATCAGTTCGAAGTTGCCCTTGCCGACCAACTGGTTGGCGAGCAGCACGCGCTGTACGCCTTCGGCATGGGCAGCAACGGTCTGCGGCGCGGTGGCCAGGGTGATGCCCCAGGCACCGGCATCAAGCTGCATGCGGAACAGCGCCGGACTCATGGTGGTCTTGCCATGCGGCGCCAGTTGGCAGCCATAGGCCTGCGCGAATTGACGCATCCACTGCAGGTTGTGCTGCAGTGCCGGGGCGCTGAGCACGGCGGCGGGCAGGCTCAGCTGCTCTTCGAGGATGGCCGGTGCGGCGGCCGCGAGCGATGCCGGGGTCCACGGGCCCCCGCTGGGGAGGCCCTTGCCGTCTAGAACTGCTTCGGAATGAAAGTAATTTTCCTGCACGAATCCTGCCTCTTGCCTTGGTCACCCGGGATTATGGGTGGCTATCGGGGCGAAAAGGGAGAATACGTGAAAATTATTTTCTTGTATGCCTTGGGTCGGTCAAGGCGGACCAAGGCTTAGAAGTGCAGCTGGGCGCGACCGGCAAGGACGCCGCTGTGGTCCAGCGTCCGCCCGAGCAGTTCATCACGACGCCGGCTGTCGGTCCAGTCCAGCATCAGCCGGACGTTCCTGGAGGCATACCAGTTCACTCCGACGGTCCACGCTTCAGCAGTGACGTCGCGTGGCTGCGCGGGCCATTGGCGACCATTGATACGGTCGTAGCGGGCGACCAGTTCCCATGCACCGAAGTCACCTTCCGGTGACAGTTGGACAAAGCGGCCCCCCTTTGCGTCGTAGGGGCGTGATTCCCCGGTAAGCAGCCAGCTGCCCTGCAGATAGCCGGCCTGGACTTCAGCGCGCTGTTGACCGTCGTCGTAGCGGGCGCCGCCGTACTCGGCCTGCCACGACCATGGGCCGGAGACGCCGGCGGTCTCGAAGCTGTAGCGGTTGACCGTGACCGCACGACCATTGCGGAACTCCACCAACGGCAGTCGGCCGTGCCTGCCAAGGTGGCCGGTTGCGCGGACCTGTGCGCGCGTTGGCAGGGCACCATCGGCACCGGGATGGCTGTGGTGCTCGCGGGCACCGGAAACGCCAAAGTGCAGTACCCGGCCCGGCTGGCTCCATGGCGCATGCCCAACCCGGCCGCCGATGACGTGGCCCTTGGCCTGCCACACGTCGATGCTTTCCAGGCTGAAGACGCTGCCGCTCCAGAAAATGCCGTCGTGGTTGCCTTGCGCACCAATGCCCAGCCGGTAAGCCGTACCCAATGACTGCACCAGGTAGCTGCGCTCGATGGTCGGCGCGTGGTTGGCGCTGCTGCGGTCATCCAGCGTGTAGAACTGCTTGAACTGCCCGATGGTCACTAGTGCGGTGCCGATCCTGCGGGTGAGATAGACATCGCGTGCGACCGGCCGATGGCCGGCGAAGTCGGCCTCGAGCTTGTACCCAACGCTGTGAACCTTGCCGGCGACTCCCAACCACGCTGCGCGCAGGTCGTCGCCCCGGCGTTCGGCCGGACCGCGCTTATCGTTGTCGAAGCGGGCGAACTCGTAGTACAGGCGACCGCTGGCTTCGGCGGTGATATGGTCGCTGGCGAGTGCGGCAGGGTTGGTGGCCAGCATCAGCAGGCCAGAGATTGAAGCGCGCAGGGTAAAACCGGCCATCCGTTGCCTCGGCACATTGGGGAGTGCGCGGACGATAGACAGGGGCAGTTCAGCCACCAATAGCGATTTGGGACTAAGGCGGGCGGGCAGCGCCCGTGCCAAACTTGCTGCATGAGCCTGATCAAGGTGCTTGTTGCCGACGACCACCCGTTGTTCCGTGCCGCCGTGCTGCATGCATTGCGCGACGGTGGTGCCGTGGGCGAGATGCTGGAAGTTGCCAGTGTCTCGGCCCTGACCCAGGCGGTGGCTGAGCATGCCGATGTGGACCTGGTCCTGCTCGACCTGACCATGCCCGGTGCGCACGGCTTTTCCTCGTTGGTGTGGCTGCGCGGCGAACGGCCGGAGCTGCCGGTGATCATCATTTCGTCCAATGACAATCCGCGGGTGATACGCCGGGCCCAGCAGTTCGGTGCGGTCGGCTTCATTCCAAAATCCGCGCCGGTTGAATCGATAGGTGCGGCGGTGGCAGCGGTGATGGACGGCGATACCTGTTTCCCGCCGCTGGCTGCGGTGCGTTCCGAACATGACGCGTTGCTGGCGTCACGGCTGGCGCGGTTGACCCCACAACAGATGCGCGTGCTGCTGTGCATGGCCGATGGCCTGCTCAACAAGCAGATCGCGCACGTGCTGGGGTTGGCGGAGAACACGGTGAAGGTGCATGTCACCGCTGTGCTCAAGAAGCTTGAATGCAATAGCCGCACCCAGGCAGCGGTGTTGCTGAAGACGCTTGAAGCGGAATGGGAGCCGGAGTTGCCTGGATCTGCACCGTAGTGGGGGGGGGGGCCGGGGGGAGGGGGGGGAGCCGCTCACCGTAGGCACGCCGCGGCGGCCCGCCCGCCCCGCGTCGCGTGGGGGCAGGGCCCGTAGCAGCGGGGGACGTG
>NZ_JBXFWF010000083.1:0-16625 GCF_056854515.1 Stenotrophomonas sp. STEN063 | reverse complement strand
CCTGGACTGGTACGTGGCCAACGGCCAGACCCCGGCCAACATCGACGAAGACCCGGGCGTGGTGTTCGTGCGTGGTGTGTTCGCCGAGTTCAAGCGTCGCGGTTCCAGCACCGTGGTGATGGGCGCCTCGTTCCGTTCAACTGCGCAGATCGAAGCGCTGGCTGGCTGTGATCGTCTGACAATCTCGCCGGACCTGCTGGAGAAGCTGGATGCTGATTTCGGCGAGCTGCCGCGCAAGCTGGTGGCTGGTGCCGCAGAAGCGGTGAACGTCGCTGCGATTGATGAAGCGAAGTTCGATGCGGACATGGCGGCCGATCCGATGGCTACCGAGAAGTTGGCTACCGGTATTGAGGCGTTTGCGAAGGATCTGCAGACTTTGCGTCAGCGGATTTTGGATGAGTTGGGCGGCTGAGCGGAGCTGGCCGATCAAGAAAATGCCTGAGCACTCCCTTCTCCCGCTTGCGGGAGAAGGTTGCCAAAGGCCGGATGAGGGGAGCTTTTAGAGTTTTTTGCTCTACGTGCTTTAAGAGCGCCCTCACCCCAACCCCTCTCCCGCATGCGGGAGAGGGGCTTAATCAAAATCAAAAAACGCCGAGCTCCAGCCCTGCTGCGAGCAGCGCGCCCAGCTCGCGGCCTCGCGCCAGCTGCGCCTCAGGTAACCGCTTCTCAGCAACAATCGCCTCCGCCGTCTGTGCCTGCGTACATACCAGCACCGGCTCGGCCACTTCTTTCAAACGCAAGCCCAAAGCCACCTTGCGCAACTGCGCAATCGTCGGCTGACCATCCGATCCAGCACATACCAGCAGCGCATACGGCTTGCCCTCGCAGCGCCCCAACAGCGGGTAATAGCTGCGATCAAAGAAATCCTTCATCGCCCCGCTCATCGAGGCCAATGTCTCCGGCGTGGCGAACACCACCGCATCGGCGGCAAGCACGTCGTCTGCGCCAGCATCCGCGGCGCGCAAGGCAATCACCTGCACCGCGTCACCGGTACTCTCGCGTGCGCCCTGCAGCACTGCGTCCACCATCGCCGCAGTGGCGCCGGTAAAGCTGTGCCACACCACCAGCAAACGGCGCGGTGTGGCACTCACGGCTCAGACATCCAGGCCGATCGGGCAGCTCACGCCGGTTCCGCCGATACCGCAGTAACCATTCGGATTCTTCGCCAGATACTGCTGGTGGTAATCCTCGGCGTAATAGAACGGCGGTGCCGGGAACACGATTTCGGTGGTGATCTCGCCGAAACCAGAAGCAGCCAGCTGCCGCTGGTAGGCATCACGGCTGGCAATCGCCGCGTCGTACTGTTCCTGGGTGTGGCAGTAGATCGCCGAGCGGTACTGGGTGCCGGTGTCGTTGCCCTGGCACATGCCCTGGGTAGGATTGTGGTTCTCCCAGAAGGTGCGCAGCACCGTCTCCAGCGTGACCTGTGCCGGATCAAACACCACCCGCACCACCTCGGTGTGGCCGGTGAACCCGGAACAGGCTTCTTCATAGGTAGGGTTCGGGGTAACACCGCCCTGGTAGCCCACCGCCGTGGTCACCACGCCCGGCAGCTGCCAGAACTTCCGCTCGGCGCCCCAGAAACAGCCCAGGCCCACGTCCAGCACCTGCAGCCCGTCGAAATCGGCCTGCAAGGGCTGGCCGTTGACGAAATGCTGGTTGTGCAGCGGCAGCGGCGTGTCCCGCCCCGGCAGTGCTTCTTCCGGGCGCGGCAGGCGCTGTTTGAACGCGCCGATACCCAGTATTCCCTGGCCGATTCCCAACATGTCAGCTCCTCAGGCCGGGAGGAATCCCGGCGCTTCATCGTCATCCAAGATGGGGTCAGCGGGGCCGTCGTCCAAGCCCAATGCAGCGACGATGTCCTCGGCCTCGGGCTTGGCCGAATCCGGCACGCAGACCCGCAGCACGCCAAACAAGGGCAGCTCGCCGCCCGCGCCCAGCAAGGACTCGCCGAACACGAAGGCCGGGATGCCCGCGTCCTCCAGCGCATGCTTGACCAGATGCGCGTCGAACAAGTTGTTGCTCTGGTAGATCAGCTGCATGGGATTCTCCGTTCAAACCGGCTGGCGCAAGTCATCAGTGGCCGCGACGTGCTCGCTTTCTGCCGCACCGGCCTGGCGCCACTCGCGCAGCGCCGGCAGCGCCAACAGCGCCTGCAGGTACTCGCCGGCAACGCCTTCCGCGACCACGCCATAGCCGTCAAAGCGTACCGCCACCGGTGCGAACATCGCATCGACGATGCCGAACTGGCCAAACAGGAAGTCCCCGCCCGCACCGTACTGCCGGCGCAGCTCGCTCCACAGCGCACGGATACGGTTGATATCGGCTTGGGCAGCGGCGTCCCAGCGGTAGCCATCGGGCTGGCGGCGACTGTTCATCGGCAGCTGGCTGCGCAACCCGGTGAAACCTGAATGCATTTCCGCCGCCGCTGCCCGCGCCACGGCGCGTTGGGCCAGGTCAGCCGGCCAGCCGCGTCCGCCCAGCCAGCGCTCGTTGGCGTATTCGCAGATCGCCAGCGAATCCCAGACCTGCAAATCGCCATCACGCAGCGCCGGCACCTTGCCAGTCGGCGAATGCTGCAGCACTTCGCTGGCGAAGGCCGGCGTATCCAGGGCCAGTCGTACTTCGTCGAACTCCACCCCGAAATGGCGCAGCAGCAGCCACGGGCGCAGCGACCAGGACGAGTAGTTCTTGTTGCCTATCACCAGAACGGGGCGGTCCATCGGCAAGAATCCAAAGGGCTCAAGGCCCCAGCATAGCCCTGTCCCGGCAACCACAGCCCGGCTCGGCTAAACTTGCGGTTTACTTCAATACGCTGCGTCCCCCATGTCCGAGAACACGCCTGCCGCTGCCACGCCGGAAAACGCCCCCGAAAAGCGCGATTTCATCCGTCAGATCGTCCGTGAGGACCTGTCCAGCGGCAAGCACACGGCCATCAAGACCCGCTTCCCGCCCGAGCCCAATGGCTACCTGCACATCGGCCATGCCAAGTCGATCTGCCTGAACTTCGGCATCGCCGGCGAGTTCGGCGGCGTCTGCAACCTGCGCTTCGATGACACCAACCCGGCCAAGGAAGACCCGGAGTACGTGCAGGCCATCCAGGACGACGTGCGCTGGCTGGGCTTCGAGTGGAACGAGCTGCGCCACGCCTCGGACTACTTCGACGCCTATTACCTGGCCGCGCAGAAGCTGATCCGCGACGGCAAGGCCTATGTCTGCGACCTGTCGGCCGAGGAAGTGCGTGCCTACCGCGGCTCGCTGACCGAGCCGGGCCGCCCCTCGCCGTACCGCGAGCGCAGCGTCGAGGAAAACCTGGACCTGTTCGCGCGCATGCGCGCCGGTGAGTTCGCCGATGGCGCCCGCACCGTGCGCGCCAAGATCGACATGGCCAGCGGCAACATCAACCTGCGCGACCCGGCGATCTACCGCATCAAGCACGTCGAGCACCAGAACACCGGCAATGCCTGGCCGATCTACCCGATGTATGACTTCGCGCATGCGCTGGGCGATTCGCTGGAAGGCATCACCCACTCGCTGTGCACGCTGGAATTCGAAGACCACCGCCCGCTGTACGACTGGTGCGTGGACAACGTCGACTACGCACACGACAACGCCTTGACCCAGCCGCTGGTCGACAAGGGCCTGCCGCGTGAAGCCGCCAAGCCGCGCCAGATCGAGTTCTCGCGCCTGAACATCAACTACACGGTGATGAGCAAGCGCAAGCTGATGGCGCTGGTCACCGAAAACCTGGTCGATGGCTGGGAAGACCCGCGCATGCCGACCCTGCAGGGCCTGCGTCGTCGTGGTTATACCCCGGCAGCGATGCGCCTGTTCGCCGAGCGCGTGGGTATTTCCAAGCAGAACTCGCTGATCGATTTCAGCGTGCTGGAAGGCGCCCTGCGCGAAGACCTGGACAGCGCTGCGGCACGCCGCATGGCGGTGATCGATCCGCTCAAACTGGTGCTGACCAATCTGCCGGAAGGCCACGAGGAATCGCTCAGCTTCAGCAACCACCCGAAGGACGAAAGCTTCGGCAGCCGCGACGTGCCGTTCTCGCGTGAGCTGTGGATCGAGCGCGAAGATTTCGCCGAAGTGCCGCCGAAGGGCTGGAAGCGCTTGGTACCGGGCGGCGAAGTGCGCCTGCGTGGTGCTGGCATCGCCCGCGTCGATGAAGTGATCAAGAACGACGCCGGCGAGATCGTCGAGCTGCGCGGCTGGCTGGACCCGGAATCGCGTCCTGGCATGGAAGGCGCCAACCGCAAGATCAAGGGCACCATCCATTGGGTCAGCGCCCAGCACGCGGTGGAAGCCGAAGTGCGTCTGTACGACCGCCTGTTCTCGGTTGCCAACCCGGACGATGAATCCGACGGCAAGACCTACCGCGATTACCTGAACCCGGAATCGCGCAAGGTTGTCACCGGCTACGTCGAACCGGCCGCAGCCCTGGCCGCACCGGAACAGAGCTACCAGTTCGAGCGCACCGGCTACTTCGTCGCCGATCGCCGCGACCACACGCCGGCCAAGCCGGTGTTCAACCGCAGCGTGACCCTGCGCGATACCTGGTCGGCCTGATCGGGATGGGTGGGGTTGCCGGCTGACAGCCCGGTAAACCCCCTGCTCACATGGGACGCGGCTACCATGGCCGCGTGCCCAGAACAGGATTCGCCCATGTTCCGTCTGTCACTGCTGCTCTGCCTGCTGCTTGCGATCACCGCCTGCAGCTCACCGGCCGCCACTGCGCCGGTCACCTCGCAAACGCCCGCGCCAGTCGCTGCCAGCGAACCATCAACACCTGCCAAACCTGCTGCCACGCCCGTCGTGGTCGACAGCAGTTGCAAGGTTGATGCCGATTGCACGGTGAAGAACGTCGGCAACTGCTGCGGTCAGTATCCCGCCTGCGTCAACGTCAACAGCCCCACCGACCCGGCCGGCGTACAAGCCAGCTGCCAGGCCAAGGGCATGATGAGTGTCTGTGGTTTCACCGAGATCCAGGGCTGTAGTTGCGTCAACGGCCAGTGCGCGTCAGCCGGCAGCAGCGATCCACTGCGCCAGCCAATGACAGAGAATCCCGCTGCAGTGCGCTGAGCATGCGCAATGCGCTCCGAACCTAGTCCGGGTAAGCGCAGTACACCCGGGATCGGTGACCGATCATCTGGAAGACAACTGGATCCCCTTGTCCCGGGTGCGCTGCGCTTACCCGGCTACGGTGCTGCGCCAACCAGCGAACATCCCGTCCCGCTACGCTGAGCCACGCTCAGCGCGGCTTGGGCTCGACGCTGCTGCGCCAGGCATCCAGAAACTGGCGCCGCTTGAGCGCATCCAGATACACCAGCAAGCCGGGCCCAAGCTGGATCGGCCGCCGGTTCTGGCCCGGATCGCTGTCACCGCCACCGTTGCGGATGATCGGCATCAGCCGCGCCTCGCGCGACAGCACCTGCTGGCCGCGCGCCGACAACAGGTAATCGAGGAAGCGCTTGGCTTCGCCAGGGTGCGGGCTGTAGCGCGGAATCACCGCCGTGCGCAGCACCACCAGCGTGTAGTCCTCGGGTTCGACAATGCCCAAGGGCGCACCGGCATCGATACGCGCCTGCGCGTAGGAACCCAACACGTTGTAAACCAGCGACAGCTTGCCGCTGCTGACCTGGTCCAACAGCACGCCGGTACGCTCCTCGCGCACCACGCCGTTGTCACCCAATGCGCCCAGCAAGGCGCCAGCGATGCTGCCGCGCTGCGCGTCCTGGGTCGCCAGCAGATAACCGACACTGCTGCGTTCGATATCGTAGGTGCCGACCTTGCCACGCAGCGGTGTGCCTTCGGCACGCAGCAGATCCAGCAGCTGGCGGCGCGTGTGCGGCACGTTTGCCGCGGGCAATGCACGCGTGTTGTAGACCATTGCCACCGGTTCGTAGCTGATGCCGAAGGCTTCATTGCGCCACTTCGCCCAGGAAGGCACGGCTTCGGTCTGCGGCGAACGATGCGGCAATGCGTGGCCATCGTTGACCAGCTTGGTCTGCAGATCCATGCCGCTGGAAATCAGCAGATCGGGCGTGCGCGCGCTGTTGCGGTCGCGCAGGAAACGCGCGTACAGGTCCTGGGTGATGATGTCTTCGTAGACGACTTCCGTGCCCGGATGCAGGCGCTGGTAGTCGGCGATCACTACCGCAAAAACTTCGATATCGGTGGTGCCGTGGATGCGCAGCTGTTCAGTCGCCACGCCTTGTGCGGGGAAACGCTGTACATCACCCGGCGCAGCGCGCAATGACGGTGCCAGCAGCAGGCCCAACAACAGGATCAACAAGCGGCTCATGCGGCATGCCTTGGCAGATGGATGGTGGCGACCAGGCCGCCTTCGGGTCGATTGCTCAGGTCGATGCTACCGCCATGACTTTCAACCACCCGCTTGACGATGGCCAGGCCCAGGCCGGCACCACCGGCAGGCGCGTTCTCACCACGCCCGAAGCGCTCGAACACGCGTTCGGCATCGGCGGCGCTGATCCCGGGACCATGGTCGGCGATGGTCAATACCGCCTGCGTGTCCTGCACGGTCAGGGCGATCTGCAGCGGGCCATCGCCGCCGTATTTCACCGCGTTGTCGATCAGGTTCTTGATCGCCTCGCGCAACAGCAGGGCGTCGCCGTTGACCTGCACCGCGCCGGTGGTGATCGCCAACTGCACGCGTGGTGCCGGGCCTGCCTGCGGCAAGGCTTCATGCAAGGCCTGATGCACGGTTTCAACAAGATCCAGCGGCGCGAAGCGCTGCAGGTTGGAGCGGTGGATCACGCTGGCATCGCTGAGCAGCTGGTTGAGCAGGCGACTCATATGGGTGGCATTGCGCTCGATCGCACGTAGGCTGCGCTGCATGTCCTCGGGTTCTTCTTCGTCCAAGGCCAGCTGTGCCTGCGCACGCAATGCCGCCAGCGGTGTGCGCATCTGGTGCGCGGCCTCGGCCATGAACGCACGCAGGGTTTCGTTGCTGCTGGACAGGCGTTCCATGAAGCGGTTCAAGGCAGCGACCATCTGGTTCATCTCGCGCGGCACATGCGAGTCCAGCGGCTTCAGGTCGGAGGGCTCACGCCGTGACAGCTCACGCTCCAGGCGCACCAGTGGACGGAACGCGCGATGCACGCCGAAGGCCACCAGCGCCAGCAACAAGGCCGACAACACGCCGATGGCGATCAGCGCGCGGTTGACCATTTCCTGCGCAAGCTCGGCGCGTGCGCGACGGGTCTGACCAACCTGCACCTGCACTTCACCCTGCGCGGAGGCGGCGGCAAAGCTGCGCTTGACCACCACGAAGCGCACCGTCTCGCCACTGTAGTCGGCATCGAACAACTGCGGCTGGTTGCCACTCCTGCGCGGTGCCTGGGGAAGATCCTCGTAGCCGGTGATGGTGCGGCCACGACTATCAGCCACGCGATAGAACACGCGGTCTTCTTCCGCCATCGACAGCAGGTCCAGGGCCGCATACGGCAGATCCACCTGCCATTGCCCATCCACCAATGCCACCGAATCGGCGATGGAAAGCGCCGAAGACACCAGCAGATGGTCGTAGGAGCGATTCGCCGCACGCTGCCCGTAGTCGCGCGCGGCGAACAGCAAGGCCACCGCGAACACCGCCAGCAAGGCGCCCAGATACAGCATCAAGGTGCGCCGCAATGAACCGGAGGTGCGGACCTCAGCCGTCGCCATCAGTACCGCCGTCACTGGCTTCCAACATGTACCCCACGCCGCGCACGGTGGTGATGCGCACTGGCGCAGCCGCCAGCTTCTTGCGCAACCGTCCGATATACAGCTCGATGGCATTCGGCCCGGCTTCGTCATCGAAGCCGAACAAGCCCTTGGCGATCTCATCCTTGCCGACGACCTGACCGAGCCGCCCGACCAGGATCTCCAGCAGACGGAACTCACGGTTCGGCAGTTCGATCACTTCGCCGTCAAGGCTGACCCGGTGCGCGGCATTGTCGAACTGGAAGCTGCCGATCTGCACCACTTCGCTGGCCTGACCCCGGCCGCGACGCAGCAGCACCCGGCAACGGGCTTCGAATTCGCGGAAATCGAAGGGCTTGCCCAGATAGTCGTCAGCGCCAACATCCAGTGCCTGCACGCGATCCTCGATGCCATCGCGGGCGGTCAGCATCAGTACCGGTGTGCTGTCGCCGCGTTCGCGCATGCCCGCCAGCACGCGCAGGCCATCGAGCTTGGGAAGACCAATATCCAGCACCACCAGATCAAAGCTCTGGTAGCGCAGCACGCTGGCTGCGCCCATGCCGTCGGCCTGCCAATCCACCGCGTGGCCGTTACGGCGCATGCGACGGATAATGGCATCGGCCAGGTCCGCATTGTCTTCAACCAGCAGCAGGCGCATCGCAGGGGAATGTGGCGGGAAGGCGCGAATGCTAACGCGGAAGCCGCGAAGACGCAGTCCCGGTGCACATTGCTGCGCCGCACAAACCCCTGACAGGCGGATGACAGCTAGTCCCCTCCAGACTGCGGCCACGCACCAGCAGGTGCCCATGTTTGCCGCGCGCCTGGCGCGCACCTGGGAGGGTTTGTGGAACTGAGTGTTTTCCAAAAGCGCAGCCTCGCTGCCGCTGTCCTGCTGAGCCTGTGCGCTCCAGCGCTGGCCGCAGAAGACGAAGGTCCGGTGACTGCCACCATCGGCGGCCGCCTGCATCTGGATTTCGCCAGCTTCGACAATGACCACCGTGGTACCCCGAACAAGGACGACACCGAGATCCGTCGCGCCTGGCTGGATGTGTCCGGCAAGTTCTTCGTCGTCGACTACAAGCTGGAAGCTGACTTCTCCGGCGACCGCCCCGAGGCCAAGGACGTCTACGTCAGCCGCAGCTTCGGCGATGCCGGCCGCCTGACCGTCGGCCAGTTCAAGCAGTATTACTCGCTGGACGACCGCACCGGCTCCAACTACGGCAGCTTCCTGGAGCGCGGCAACGCCGGCACCAGCCTTGCCCCGCTGTACCGCCTCGGCGCGTCCTGGCAGGCCAACCCTGGCGACATGACCTGGGCGGCCAGCGTCTACAGTCTGGAAAGCATCGATGCCTGGCAGGTGAAAGGCCGCGCTGCTGGTGGCCGCGTTACCTGGGCGCCGAGCCCGGCCGCTGGCGACGTGCTGCACCTGGGCTTGTCGCTGGCCCGCGAGGCCTATGACAACCCCGGTGTGAATGGCGTGCCGGCGTTGCGTATCCGCCCGCGCCCGGCCGGCCATCTGTCCGATGAAAGTCGTCTGACCCTGGTCGACTTCTCGGCCGGCCGCGATACCGACGTCAACAAGTGGTCGCTGGAATACGCGCAGGTGCGCGGCCCGCTGTCATGGCAGGGCGAATTCAGCGGTGCCACCTTCGACGATGGCGCGCAGCGCGGTGAAGTGATGGCGGCTTACGGCATGCTCAGCTGGTTCGTCACCGGCGAGTCGCGCAGCTACGACCGCAAGACCGGCCGCTTCGCCCGCATCAAGGACATCCGCCACAAGCCCGGCGCGTTCGAAGTCGCGCTGCGCTACGACCAGATGCGCGGCAACCAGCACCTTGATGGCCAGCCTGATCTGCGCAACGGCAGCACCGAAGCCTGGACCCTGGCCGGCAACTGGTACCTGCGCGACAACCTGCGCTTCATGCTCAACCTGATCGACAGCCGCAACCGCAACCGCCTGACCGATACCACCGTGGACCACACCCGCGCGGTCACCGGCCGCCTGCAGTTCGATTTCTAAACACCTCTTCCCCGTCCTGTCTCTACTAGGAGTCTGCAGATGATGCTGACCATCCTCGGCTTCGGCATGGTCCTGACGTTCATGTATCTCATCATGAGCAAACGACTGTCGCCGCTGGTCGCCCTGATTACCGTTCCCATCGTGTTCGCCCTGATCGGCGGCTTCGGTGCCGGCCTCGATGAGATGATGCTCGACGGCATCAAGAAGATCGCGCCGACCGGCGTGATGCTGATGTTCGCCATCCTCTACTTCGGGGTAATGATCGACGCCGGCCTGTTCGATCCGCTGGTGCGCATCATCCTGCGCATCGTCAAGGGCGATCCGCTGAAGATCGTGATGGGCACCGCGGTGCTGGCGATGCTGATCTCGCTCGACGGCGACGGCTCCACCACCTACATGATCACCGTGTCGGCGATGCTGCCGCTGTACCGTCGCCTGGGCATGAACGCGCTGAGCATGACCTGCGTGACCATCCTCGCCGGTGGCGTGATGAACCTCACCCCGTGGGGCGGCCCGACTGCGCGTGCGGCCACTGCGCTGCATGTGGATCCAGCCGATGTGTTCGTGCCGCTGATTCCGGCGATGGTGCTGGCCTGCGCCGGCATCCTCGCACTGGCCTGGTACCTGGGCATGAAGGAACGCCGTCGTCTTGGCGTGGTCGCCCTGCCGCACGGCGGCTCGTGGATGGACGCCAGTGTTTCCGATGACAGCGATGCGCTGCCGACGGTGGAAGATGCCGAAGACACCAAGCGGCCGAAGCTGCTGTGGGTCAACTTCGCCCTGACCCTGGCATTGATGGCGGCGCTGGTGATCGGCCTGCTGCCGATGCCGGTGCTGTTCATGGTCGGCTTCGCGATTGCACTGGTGATCAACTACCCGAACCTGGCCGAGCAACGCCGTCGCGTGGTCAACCACGCCGGCAATGTGTTGTCGGTGGTATCGCTGATCTTCGCCGCGGGCATCTTCACCGGCATCCTGTCCAACACCGGCATGGTCGAGGCGATGTCGCGCGGCTTCCTGTCGGTGATTCCGGAAGCCTGGGGGCCGTACCTGGCGGTGATCACCGCCGTGGCATCGATGCCCTTCACTTTCTTCATGTCCAATGACGCCTTCTATTTCGGCGTGCTGCCGATCCTGTCCGAAGCGGCGGGTCACTACGGCATCACCCCGGTGGAAATGGCGCGCGCTTCGCTGGCCGGTCAGCCGGTGCATCTGCTCAGCCCCTTGGTGCCCTCGACCTATCTGCTGGTAGGCCTGGCCAAGGTGGACTTCGCCGACCACCAGAAGTTCACCCTGAAGTGGGCGGTGCTCATTTCCATGATCCTGATGGCCGGCAGCCTGCTGTTCGCACTGTATCCATTGGCCGCCTGAGCGGCACCAACCTGACGCATTGGAGAGCACCATGACGCTACGTATCGCTTACGTCACCAGTGGCATGGGCAGTGTAGGCACTGCCATCTGCCAGACCCTGGCCCGCGCTGGCCACACCGTAGTGGCGGGCTGCGCGCCGGACTCACCGCGCAAGGCCAACTGGATCCGCGAGCAACGCGAACTCGGCTTTGATTTCATCGTGTCCGAAGGCAATGCCGCTGACTGGGATTCCACCACCGCTGCGTTCGCCAAGGTGCGTGCGGAAGTGGGCGAAGTGGATGTGCTGGTCAACAACTCCGGCGGTAGCCGCGACATGTTGTTCCGGCAGATGAGCACCGAAGACTGGAACGCGGTGATCGCCTCCAACCTCAACACTTTGTTCAACCTCAGCAAGCAGGTGGTTGATGGCATGACCAACCAGAACTGGGGCCGCATCATCAACATCGGCTCGGTCAGCGCGCAGAAGGGCCAGATCGGCCAGGTCAACTACGCAACGGCCAAGGCCGCGATGCACGGCTTCAGTCGTGCGCTGGCCGCGGAAGTCGCGGCGCGCGGCGTCACCGTCAACACCATTTCGCCGGGCTACATCGCCAGCCAGGCGATCAGCAGCTTCCCGCCGGATGTGCTGGACCGCTTGGCGGCTTCGGTGCCGATCCGCCGCCTTGGCAAGCCCGAGGAAGTGGCCTCTCTGTGCGCATGGCTTGCCAGCGATGATGCGGCGTATGTGACCGGCGCTGATTATCCGGTCAACGGTGGCCTCTACATGGGTTGATGCAGCGGTCCATGGATGCAACAACGAACGCCGCGCATTGTCGCGGCGTTTTCTTTGCGCCCACCGTCACCATGCTCGCAATGAACAGTCGATTCGAGCCCGGTCAAACGGGAATCACGTCACCAATACTGTGCAAAGCAACGTAATTGGATGACACCGTAAACGGGGTTTAACAAAACACCGACACCCTTCCGTTACCGGCGCGCGCCGGCCCTCCCACGGAACGGTAGACCATGATTTCCAAACGCCTCAGCCTCGCCATCACGCTTGCCCTGTGCACCAGCCACGCCTACGCCGAAGCAGACTCCGCCGACAGCGCCTCCGCGCAGACGCTGGACACCATCTCGGTGATCGGCCAGGGCCAGACCCGCCAGGTGCAACGCATCGGTGAAGTCGACAAGCAGGTGTTGCCGCCGGGCAGCAGCGGCCAGAAGATCCTTGATCGCCTGCCCGGTGTCTCCGTGCAGTCGAACGACGCCTTCGGTGCCAACGAAGAATCGCAGACCATCAGCCTGCGCGGCTTCGACAAGACTCGCCTGGGCTATACGCTCGATGGCATCCCGCTCGGCGACAACAGCTATGGCAACTACAACGGCCTGAGCATCGCCCGAGCCATCATCGCCGAGAACCTGGGCGGCGCCGAGTTGTCACAGGGCATCGGCTCGCTGGGCGTGGCCTCGACCAGCAACCTCGGCGGTGCCATCCAGTACTTCTCGCAGGATCCGTCCACCGTATTCGGTGGCCGCGCCAGTGTCACCGTTGGCGATGACAACCAGCGCCGCGGCTACCTGCGCGTGGATACCGGCGATCTGAATGGCTTCTCGGCCTATGTCTCCGGCGTGCACCAGGACGCCGACATGTGGGCCGCACCGCACCAGAACCAGACCACCCGCCAGTTCAACGCCAAGGCGGTGTGGAACGTGGGTGATCACCGTTTCGGCGCCTTCGTTGCCACCTCGCGGGCAAGCCAGGCCAACTACGCCTATCTGTCCAAGAGCATGCTGCAGCGTGGGCTGGGCTACGACTGGAACATCTACGCGCCGGATTGGGACCGCGCCGTCGCCGCTGCATACTGCGCGCCAGCGACCTTCGACGCCACGCGCTGCGCCTTCACTGGCGGCGTCAACAGCATCGACGATGCGTACTACCAGAGCCGCGCGTTGCGCGATGACAATCTGTATTCGCTCGATGCCAGCCTGCATCTCGGTGACGAACTCAACCTCAAGCTGCTTGCCTACCACCATGACAATCGTGGCCAGGGCCACTGGTGGGCACCGGGCCAGCCCTCGTACCCGGGCACCGACCGCATGCTGCCGATCTCGATCCGCAGCACCAACTACACGATTGATCGCCAGGGCCTGACCGCTGCGCTGTCGTGGAACGTCGGCATCCATGAGCTGGAAGCCGGCCTGTGGTTCGAGCAGAACGACCACAACGTCGAGCGCAACTTCTACTACATCGACGGCCCGTTCCTCGACGACACCTACCTCAAGAACCCGGACCGTCGCCTGTTCGACCAGGACTTCGACATCCGCACGCGGCAATTCTATGTGCAGGACCGCATGCGCTTCCTCGACCAGCGCCTGACCGTGGATATCGGCATCAAGAGCCCGAACACCCGCATGCGTGCAACCGCCAAACCCGGCACAGAGCAGAAGCTCGCGTCGGGCACGCTGACCGCCAAGGAATCGCTGCTGCCGCAGTTGGGTGTCGGCTTCAAGCTCAATGCCAACAACGAGCTGTTCGCCTCCTATGCCGAGAACATCGCCGCCTTCGTCGGCGGCGGCAGCGGCGGCCCGCTGCAGGTTTCGCCGGAGTCGTTTGCCGCCAGCGCCGGCCTGGAACCGGAGAAGTCCAAGACCTTCGAGGCCGGTTTCCGCAGCTTCGGCAGCAGGTACCAGGCTTCATTGGCTGCGTACCACGTGATGTTCGACAATCGCCTGCTCTCGCTCAACCCCTGCACCAGCATCGAAGTCGGTACGCGACCGGAGTGCATCACCCGCTTCATCAACGTCGGCTCGGTGAAGAGTCAGGGCGCGGAACTGACCTTCATCCTCAAGCCGACGCAGGGCCTGCAGTGGTACAACGCGCTGTCCTGGAACAAGACCACTTACGAGGACGACTACATCTCCGGCGGTGCGATCGTGCCGGTGGCCGGCAAGATCACCGTCGATACGCCACAGCGCATGGCCTCCAGCGAGCTGAGCTGGAACCGTGACGGCTGGTTCGCCAGCCTGCGCGGCAAGTACACCGGCAAGCGCTACTACACCTATACCAACGACCAGTCGGTACCGGGCGTGACCACCTTCGACGCCGGCGGCGGTTACAGCTTCGGCCCCGGCCTGGGCCTGCAGAACGTCAAGGTGTCCTTGAACGTCACCAACCTGACCAACAAGCGCTACGCCGGCCAGCTCAGCTCGTTCGCTCCGACCGACCCCACCGGCACCCGCTATTCCATCCACGCCAGCGCCCCGCGGCAGATCTTCATGACGGTGGGCGCGGAGTTCTAAGCCTTTGGCTCCTTCCCTTTGGCCAACGGCCAAGGGGAGGGCTGGGGAGGGGTGCTTTTCGCGCCAACCGCAAACCCCGAAGCAAAAGGCCAACCCCTCCCCAGCCCTCCCCTTCGCTGCGCGAAAGGGAGGGGGCTTAGTGCGGCTCCGCTCCAGTTCCGCGCGCGCGGCTGATCCCCACACCTGAACAAGCCCCACCAGCAAGCCCGCCCCAGCGCCCCAGTCCGCTAAACTGACCGCCGTTTTTTGCCACAACGCCGGTCATCATCATGCTGCACGCTCAGGTTCACCTCACCCTCCCCGTCTGGATCCACGACGCCGTCGACTGCGACCGCGCCTATACCAGCGATGCGGACAAGGTAGCGCTGGCCATCGAGCTGTCGCGACTGAACGTTGAACACGCCAGTGGCGGCCCGTTTGGTGCGGTGGTATTCGGCCCCGACCACAAGGTGATCGCCGCCGCGGTGAACCGCGTGGTGCCGCATGCCACCTCGTTGGCACATGCCGAAAACATGGCCTATATGCTGGCCCAGCAGAAGCTCAACACCCCGCGCCTGAACGCGCTGCTATCGCCGATCACCCTGGCTACGTCCTCACAGCCCTGCTGCCAGTGCTACGGCGCCACCGTCTGGGCCGGCATCGACCGCCTGCTGATCGGCGCCTGCGCCGCCGACGTGGAAGAACTCACCCCGTTCGATGAAGGCCCGCTGCCTGCCGATTGGGCCGGTGAGCTGAACAAGCGCGGCATCGAAGTCGTGCAAGGCATCAACCGCGACGACGCCCGCGCCGTGCTGCACAGCTACGGCAAGAACGACGGCGCACGCTACTGATCAAAAGCCCCTCTCCCTCCGGGAGAGGGGTTGGGGTGAGGGTCCGGCAGTTCTCATGCAGTCTGCTACCGAAGCGTCACCTACCCTCATCCGCCCTGCGGGCACCTTCTCCCGGCGGGAGAAGGAAAGCCCCACCCGCTCCACACCAAGGATTTCCATGACTGGCCTGCTCTGCTACTGCCGCCAAGGCTTTGAACCGGAACTGGCCGGCGAACTGAACGACCGTGCAGGCCATGCCGGCATTGCCGGTTACGCCCGTACCCAGCGCAACGATGGCTACGTGGTGTTCGTCACCGATGAGGCCGAAGCGCTGGACCAGCGTCTGCCCTGGCGCGAGCTGATCTTCGCCCGCCAGAAGCTGCGGATTCTCGCCGAGCTGCCACAGCTCGATGCCACGGACCGCATCACCCCGATCATTGCCGCGCTGGAAGGCCAGCAACGGTTTGGTGATCTGTGGGTCGAGCATCCCGATTCGGACGCCGGCAAACCGCTGGCCGGCCTGGCCCGCGCCTTCGGCAATGCGTTGCGCCCGGCGCTGCGCAAAGGCGGCCTGCTCACCGACAAGCCCAACGGCAAACTGCCGCGCCTGCATGTGGTGTTCGTCGATGGTACGCATGCCTTTGTCTGCGTCTCCGATACCCGCGACAGCGCACCGTGGCTGCTGGGTATTCCGCGCTTGAAGCTGCTGCCGGATGCACCCTCGCGTTCGGCCTTGAAGCTGGAAGAAGCCTTCATGACCCTGCTCACGCCGGAAGAACGCGAAGCGCTGGTAGTGCCCGGCATGCGCGCGGCCGATCTGGGCGCGGCACCCGGCGGCTGGACCTGGGTACTGACCCGCCAGCACCTGCATGTCAGCAGCATCGACAACGGCCCGCTGCGCCAGCATGTACTGGATACCGGTCTGGTCGAGCACCTGCGCGCCGACGGTTTCCATTGGCAACCGGAAACGCCGCTGGACTGGATGGTCTGCGACATGGTCGAACAGCCGCGCCGCGTGGCCGAGCGCATGGGCACCTGGCTGCGCGAAGGCTGGTGCAAGCACGCCATCTTCAACCTGAAGCTGCCGATGAAGAAGCGCTGGGATGAGACGCGCCTGTGCCTGGATCTGTTTGCCGAAAAGGCAGACAAGCCGCTGACGATCCGCGCCAAGCAGCTGTACCACGACCGCGAGGAAATCACCGTGTTCGTGACCCCGCGGCCCAAAGGCTCTTGATTCGAAGCCCCGCTCTAGATTGAAAGCCCCTCTCCCGTTCACGGGAGAGGGGTTGGGGTGAGGGCAGCTTTTGCCTGCACTTCCAGCCGGAGCAACCCCTGTAGTGGGGGGGGGGGGGGGGGGGGGGGGGGGGGCGGGTGGTGAGGGAGGGTGGCCGACGCGGGGGGCGCCGGAGTTTGGCGGGTACGGGCGGCCGCTGCGC
>NZ_JBXFWF010000082.1:0-17518 GCF_056854515.1 Stenotrophomonas sp. STEN063 | reverse complement strand
CTTCCGCCGGCGCCCCGGCCCCCGTCCGCGCGCTCCGCACGGCCGCCGCCGGCTCCCGCCGCCCCGGCCTCCCCCGCCCCCCCCGCCCCCCCCGCCCCCCCCCACTACAGGTGGGGTTCCAGCCGAGCATGCTCGGCCCTGCAGGTGGAGCCGCCCCCGCGATAATTGGGGGCCTCAACCCTCGATCCTGCACAGACCCGCCCACGCCGGTACAATGCCGGGCCATTCCGACGTTGGCCCACCGCATGCGTGGCACCCTCTATATCGTCGCTGCCCCGTCCGGGGCCGGCAAAAGCAGCATCGTCAACGCCACTTTGGCGCGTGACCCGCACATCTCGCTGTCGATCTCCTTCACCTCGCGGGCCATGCGCCCGGGTGAGGTCAACGGCAAGCATTACCACTTCGTCCCCGCCGCCGAGTTCGAGCAGATGATCGCCGCCGGTGATTTCTTCGAGCACGCGCTGGTGCATGGCGACTGGAAGGGCACAGCCCGGCAGTCGGTGGAGCCGCAGCTGGCGGCCGGCAAGGACGTGCTGCTGGAAATCGACTGGCAGGGCGCGCGCCAGGTGCGCGAGAAGGTGCCGGGCGCGGTCAGTGTCTTCATCCTGCCGCCGTCGCGGCAGGCGCTGGACGAGCGCATGCGCAAGCGTGGCCAGGACAGCGAGGCGGTAATGGCCCAGCGCCTGGCCGCCGCGCGTGAGGAAATGCTGCATTACGACGAGTTCGACTACGTCATCATCAACGAGGATTTCGATACCGCCGTTGGCGAAATGTGCTCGATCTTCGCCGCCAGCCGGCTGCGCTGCGAACCCCAGCAACGCCGCCACGGCGAGCTGATCGCCTCGTTGCTGGCCCCTGAAAACTGAGCAAGTGGTTGATCCACAAGGGGCTGTTCAGGCCTTGACTTGATTCCAGGACCGGTCTGCCCCTACAATCCGTCCCCTTTCCCTCATTCGATCGAGCGGCCGTTGCAGGTCGCCGGGAGCCCGCATGGCCCGCATTACCGTAGAAGATTGCCTGGAAGTCGTTAACAACCGTTTTGAGCTGGTCATGATGGCGTCCAAGCGCGCCCGTCAGCTGGCCAATGGTGTCCAGGCGACGATCGACAACAGCGAGAGCGAGGACAAGCCGACCGTGTTGGCGCTGCGCGAAATCGCTGCCCGTCGCATCGACAACGAGTTGATCGAGGAAGTCGAGAAGTCCGAGCGCGAGCGCATCGAGCGTGAAGCACTGGAATGGGCGGCCGCTGAAGTGGTCGCCGACGAAGACATGTCCAAGAACGACGATTGATCGCCTCTCTGGCATCGATTGATGTTGTCTGCAAACAGCCCGCCAAAAGCGGGCTGTTTGCGTTGTAGGAATTGCCGTGGAACGCCTGCTGGCATAGTCTTCTGCCATGAACCCAGGCCCTTCCGCCCAGGTAGCCACGCCCGCGGGCGGGGTGGTACCTGATTACGTACTGCAACTCGAACGCGCAGCCAGCTACCTCCCCACCGAGCAGCTGCCGCTGCTGCGTCGTGCCTGGGAGGTCGGGGCGGCCGCGCACGCCGGCCAGACCCGCAAATCCGGCGAGCCCTACATCACCCATCCGGTGGCGGTGGCGCGCATCCTGGCCGAGCTCGGCCTGGATGTTGAAACGCTGATCGCGGCGATCCTGCACGACACCATCGAGGACACACCGCTCACCGGTGAGGAGCTGGCCGCCGAGTTCGGCCAGGCCGTGGCCGACCTGGTCGAGGGCGTCACCAAGCTGGACAAGCTCAAGTTCCGCGACCGCCAGGAAGCGGCGGCGGAGAGCTTCCGCAAGATGCTGCTGGCGATGTCGCGCGACCTGCGCGTGATCATGATCAAGCTGGCCGACCGCCTGCACAACATGCGCACCCTGGGTGCACAGAGTGCCGAGGCGCGGCGCCGCATCGCCACCGAAACGCTGGATATCTACGCGCCCATCGCCCAGCGCCTGGGCATGAACCTGATCAAGTCCGAGCTGCAGAACCTCGGCTTCCGCGCGCTGTATCCGTGGCGCCACGCGATCATCGAGAAACACATCCGCAGCCAGCCGGTGGTGCGTCGCGAGTCGATGGCGCAGGTGGAAGTACAGCTGTCGCAGCGCCTGGCGCGCGAAGGGCTGGAACACCGCCTGATCAGCCGCATCAAGACGCCCTGGAGCATCTACACCAAGATGCGCGAGGAGAACAAAAGCTTCGACCAGGTCATGGATGTGTTCGGCTTCCGCCTGGTGATGCGCAACGTGCCCAACTGCTACCACGCGCTGGGTGGGGTGCATGCCGCGTTCAAGCCGCTGGACGGGCGCTTCCGCGATTTCATCGCCATTCCCAAGGCCAACGGTTACCAGTCGCTGCACACGGTGCTGTTCGGGCCGTACGGTTCGCCGATCGAAGTGCAGATCCGCACTGAGGAAATGGACCTGATCGCCGAGCGCGGTGTGGCCGCGCACTGGACCTACAAGTTCGGTGGCGACGGCCCCAACAGTGCGCAGAGCAGGGCGCATGCCTGGATCGTCGAGTTGATCGATTCGCAGCGCACCGCAGGTTCGTCGCTGGAGTTCCTGGACAACGTCAAGGTTGACCTGTTCCCGGACGAGGTCTACCTGTTCACGCCCAAGGGCAAGATCCTGGCGCTGCCGCGCAATTCGACCGCGCTGGATTTCGCCTATGCCGTGCACACCGATGTGGGCAACCGCGCGGTCGCATCGCGCGTGGACAAGAAGCTGGTGCCGCTGCGCACGCGCCTGGTCAGCGGGCAGACGGTGGAAATCATCACCGCACGCTCGGCCTCGCCCAAACCGCAGTGGCTGGAATTCGTGGTCAGCAGCAAGGCGCGTACCGCCATTCGTCACCAGCTCAAGCAGCTGGAGCACGAGGACGCCGTGCAGCTCGGCCACAGCATGCTCGACCGCGCGCTGGAAGCGATGGACAGCTCGATCGAGCGGCTGCCGAAGGGGCGGCTGGATGCCTTCCTCAACGAACACCGTTACCCGCGCCTGGAAGCCTTCCTGGCCGATGTGGCGCTGGGCAACTGGATGCCAACCCAGGCTGCGCAGGCACTGATGTCGTATGCCGAACTGCGCGCCAGCGGCGTCACCCATCGTGCCCAGGAGAAGATCCTGATCAACGGCAGCGAGCGTGGCGTGGTCAGCTTTGCCAACTGTTGTCAGCCGATTCCGGGCGACGACATCATGGGTTACCACACCGCCGGCAAGGGCATCGTCGTGCATCGGCTGGACTGCCCGAACCTGGCCGAACTGCGCAAGACGCCGGATCGCTGGGTGCCGATTGGCTGGGATACCAGCGTGGTCGGCGACTACGACACCGCGTTGGTGGTCGAGGTGGAAAACGGCACCGGCGTGCTGGCGCAGCTGGCTGCCGCCATCGCCCACAGCCATTCCAACATCGAGCGTGTGGATTACCTGGACCGCGATTTCAACGCCGCGGTGCTGTGCTTCAACATCCAGGTCCGCGACCGCAACCACCTGGCCGAAGTAATGCGTCGCCTGCGCCGCCTGCAGGTAGTGCAGTCCGTCCGCCGCCAATAAGGGTAGTGCCGAGCCATGCTCGGCAGAGGCCTTACCGATGTTGTTGTAGGAGCGGCGTCAGCCGCGAAGCTGGCACAGCTGAAATCGCGGGACTGCCTGCAATCTGCCGAACCATTGGCTTCGCGGCTGACGCCGCTGCTACAGAACCCACAGCTGGTTTTCGATGGAGCCCCAGCCGAGCATGGCTCGGCGCTACCTGTATTCCGCTATCCACACAGACTGTGTCCTGCTGCATACACAAGCTGTGGATAAGGCCGTGCAGCCCTTGTGCCACGGCCCTCTGCAAAGCATGGTGATTTTTTGTCCACGCGCTGTGGGCAAGCCGCCGTAGTGCCGAGCCATGCTCGGCAGGGGCCTTACCGACATTGTTGTAGGAGCGGCGTCAGCCGCGAAGCTGGCAGTGCTGGAGCAGCCGGGCTGCCCGCAATCTGAAAGACCATCTGCTTCGCGGCTTACGCCGCTCCCACAAAAACTCACAGCTGGTTGTTCGGTAAAGCCCCAGCCGAGCATGGCTCGGCTCTACCTGTATCCCGCTATCCACACAGCTTGTGTCCTGCTAGCTACACAAGTTGTGGATAACCGCGCGCAGCCCTTGTGCTGCGGTCCTCTGCAAAACATGGTGATATTTTGTCCATCACTTGTGGACAGGTGGAGGTGAGCCTGCAGCGTGTTCTGCGTACCATGGGCGGGATACCCACATGGCTGTACCTCATGACGACGTTCCCGGAAGACATCTATACCGAACCCACCGCCGATACCGATACGCTGGCCAACCTGGGGCCACTGGCGCCGATGGCCGGCATCTGGATCGGTGAGCGCGGCATGGACGTCAATCCCAAGGCCGATGGCCCCGAACGGCAGGCCTTCATCGAACACGTCGAACTGCAGCCGATCGACGCGCAGCCCAATGGCCCCCAGTTGTTCTACGGGCTGCGTTATCACACCCGCATCCACAAGCCCGGTGAAGTGGAGACCTTCCACGATCAGGTCGGCTACTGGCTGTGGGAACCGGCGACCGGCACGATCATCCAGACGCTGACCATTCCGCGTGGACAGACCGCGATGGCGGTTGGCAAGGCTGCTGTGGATGCGAAGCGCTTCCGCCTGCGCGCCGAGCGTGGCTCGATGACCAATGGCATCAGCTCCAACCCGTTCCTGGAACACGCGTTCCGTACCGACAGCTACGAGATCGAGGTCACCATCAACGATGACGGCAGCTGGTCCTACGAACAGGAAACGATGCTGGTCATCCCGGACCGCAGCGCGCCGTTCGCGCATACCGACCGCAATACGCTGCGCCGCATCGGCGAGCCAACGCCCAACCCGACCGCACGGGCTGTGTAGTGCCGAGCCATGCTCGGCAGGGGCTCCACCGATATGGTATGAGGCACTTGTGGGAGCGGCATCAGCCGCGAAGCTGGCAGCAATGAATCGGTCGTCATGTCCGCCCGTCGGACGGACCATTGGCTTCGCGGCTGACGCCGCTCCCACAAAACCCGGTCGCCTGTGTCTGCAAATTTGCCGAGCACGCCGGTATCCGGCTATCCACACAAACTGTGTCCTGCTGCATACACAAGCTGTGGATAAGGCCGCGCAGCCCTTGCGCTGCGGACCTCTGCAAAACATGGTGATATTTTGTCCACGACCTATGGATGACGCGAATGTAGTGCCGAGCCATGCTCGGCAGGGGCTTTGCCGATAAGGCATAGGCACTGGTAGGAGCGGCGCGAGCCGCGAAGCTGGCATCGATGAATCGGTCTTCGTGTCTGGCAGTCGGATGGACTGCCGACTTCGCGGCTTACGCCGCTTCCACAAAATCACTTGAGTTTGCCGGGCAAGCCCCAGCCGAGCATGGCTCGGTGCTACTTGCATGCGGCTATCCACACAGCTTGTGCCCTGTGATGCCTACAAGTTGTGGATAAGCCTTTGCAGGCCTTGTGCTGCAACGCTTTCGGATCTCTGGTGATTTTTTGACCAAGGCCAGCCCAGCCCGGTCAGCTGCCCGCCAAGCTGGCGACGCTACAATGGCCCACCTTTTCCAGACTGGAGCTGTCCATGTCCCGCCAGATCATCAACACCGCCAATGCCCCGGCCGCCATCGGCCCGTACTCGCAGGCCGTGCGCGCCGGCAACACCGTGTATTTCTCCGGCCAGATTCCGTTGGACCCGGCGACCGGTGAAATCGTCGCTGGCGACGTCACCGCGCAGGCCCGTCGCGCCTTCGACAACCTCAAGGCCGTGGCCGAGGAAGCCGGTGGTTCGCTGGACAAGATGGTGCGCCTTGGCCTGTACCTGACCGACCTGGGCGAGTTCGCCAAGGTCAATGCGGTCATGCAGGAGTACTTCCAGGCCCCGTTCCCGGCCCGTTCGACCATCGAAGTGTCGGGCCTGCCGAAGGGCGCCGCGTTCGAAGTCGACGCGATCATGATCATCGACTGATCCGCTGCGCGGATTCGGTGGTGAAGCAGATGCCCGGGAAACCGGGCATCTGCGTTTCAGTTTGGCGGCAAACGGGTTCCGCTCGGGGTCTGCCCGGTCCAGCGCTTGAAGGCGCGGCGGAACTCGCGCGCGTCGTTGAAGCCCAGCTGGTTACCGATCGCGGCAACGGCGAGCTCCGGGTCCTGCAGCAGTTCCAGTGCGCGCTCGGTGCGCACGCGATCGTGGACCTCGCTGAAGCTGGTTTCCTCGTCGGCCAATTGCCGGCGCAGGGTGCGCTCGCTGAGGTGCAGGGCCAGCGCGATTTCGCTCATCTGCGGGTTGTCACGCAGCCGCGGCCGCAGCTGGCGCTCGACTGCAGCAGTGGTTTCGCCGCGCGAGGCCAGCGTTGCCAGTTGCGCGTGGCACATCGATAGCGCCTGCTGCGACGTCACCGGGTTGTAGCTGGCGAACGGCAGCTGCATCCAGCGCTGCTCCAATACCAAGGCGTGGCGTGGCTGGTTGAAGCGCAGCTCACAGCGGAACAAGGCCTGGTACTGGTCGATGCAGGCCGGTGCCGGATAGCCAAGTTCCAGCCGCAGTGGGCTGAACGCGTTGCCTGCCAGTTCGCGGCCCAACATCACGATGCTGGAGAACATCTCCTCGCAGAGGAACTGCAGCAGATCATTGGCTTCATCCGGCGCGGTAGCGACGATGGCCAGGCTGTCGCTGCCGCCGTCTTCCAGGGCCAGGCTCATCAGCGGGCCGAGATTGCGCTGGTAATCCAGTCCTATCCGCACCGCGTCGCCAAACGTGCGTGCGGTCTTCATCGCCAAGCCGAGCAGGCCGAAGTTGCCGCCGTTCTGGTTGCCGCCCATGGCCAGGCCGACCCCGTCGATGGGGAAGGTGGGCAGGGCGCGGCGTATCACCTCGATTGCCTGCCGGTAGGAAATGCGGGCACTGGGATCGTTGAGCTGCGCCGCGCTCAATTGCAGCCCATTGAACCAGTTGTCGCTGCTGACACCGCGTTGCTCAGCCAGCAGCAACAGGCCACAGAGCATGTTGGTTGGAACGTTGGCGATGCTCAGGCGGTCGCCGCCGCTGATCCTGCGATGCATTCAAGCCCCTCCAGCTTGTCCGCTTTGCCCCCCCAAGTATGCCGTTCTTGCCCTTCGCGTGAACACTGCCTGAAGGCCAGACTGCGCCCAACATCTGCCACCGTATGGGAGCACGTCATGCAGCGCAGCATCACCTGGGCGGTTTCCGCCACCTTGGCCGTCATGGTCGTCGGCTGCCAGAAGCAGGCCGAACAGGCACCAAGCGTGGCTGCGGCCGACGGGGCATTCGCGGCCACGCTGCAGGAGCGCCTGCTCGACGCCAAGCCCGGCGACGTGATCGACATCCCGGCCGGTCGCCACCAGTTCGAGCGCAGCCTGAGCCTGCGCGCCGATGGCGTGACCATCCGTGGCGCCGGCATGGACCAGACCGTGCTCAGCTTCAAGGGGCAGAAGGCCGGCGCCGAAGGGCTGCTGGTCAACGGCGACAACTTCACCATCGAGAACCTCACCATCGAGGACTCCAAGGGCGACGGGCTGAAGATCAGCGAGTCGGAGAACATCACCATCCGTGGGGTAAAGGTGCAGTGGACCGGCGGCCCCAGCACCAAGAACGGCGCCTATGGCATCTACCCGGTGCTGACCAAGAACGTGCTGATCGAGAACACCATTTCCATCGGTGCCTCCGATGCTGGCATCTACGTCGGCCAGTCCGATGGGGTGATCGTGCGCAACAGCCGTGCCGAGCAGAACGTGGCCGGCATCGAAGTCGAGAACACCCGCAACGCCGACGTCTACGACAACGTCGCCACCGGCAACACCGGCGGCATCCTGGTGTTCAACATGCCGGGCCTGTCGCAGCAGGGCGGCAATATCCGCGTGTTCAACAACAAGGTCATCGCCAACAACCACGAGAATTTCGGTGCCAAGGGCACGCCGGTGGCCAGCGTCCCGGCCGGCTCGGGCATCGTCATCAACTCCAACGATGACATCGAGGTTTTCGACAACGAGGTGCGCGACAACGCCACCACCAACATCATCGTCTCCAGCGTGTATTCCACCGGCTACAAGGACAGCAGCGCCTCACCCAATTTTGATCCGTATCCGGAACGCATCTACATCCACAACAACACCTTGTCCGGCGGCGGTGACTCACCCGACGGATTGGATCTGAAGGCCTTGAAAGTGGCGATGTATGGCCTGACCGGTAACTTCCCGGACGTGCTGTGGGATGGCTATTACAACAAGGAGCGCATGGTCGATGGAGTCAAGGTCGGTCCGCAGATCTGCCTGCGCAATGTCAGTGGCGTGGTCAACGCCGATGGCCCTGGCGGTTACAAGAACCCGAGCAAGGATGCCAAGCCATTTGAATGTGATCTGCCGCGGCTGCCGGCCATCGATCTGAAGCGTGGTTGAGGTCCTGGCATGCGCAATCTGATGGTGCGGGTGATCGTGCTGGTGAGCGTCCTGCTGATGCTGGTGGGCTGCGGCAAACCGGCTGCGGTGCATTTCTTCGAGCAGGGCCAGCCGGCGACGCTGGATGAGTGGCATGTGCTGCGCATCCGCGATGGCAAACTGACACTCAATGAAGGCGTCGTACCGTACGACTTGAACACACCGCTGTACAGCGATTACGCGCACAAGCTACGCACGGTATGGATGCCCAAGGGGCAGGCCGCCGGCTACCAGCCAGAGCACGCCTTCGACTTCCCGGTCGGCACCATCCTCAGCAAGACTTTCTACTACCCGCTGCCGGCGTCAGGAGCTGCTGACGGCAAGTCTGTGTCGCGTACGCCGCCGTCGCAGTCCTCGTTGCATGAGGAGAGCCTGGACCTGTCCAAGGTGCGTCTGATCGAGACCCGGCTGCTGGTCCACCGCAAGGAAGGCTGGGTGGCCTTGCCCTATGTCTGGAACCCGCAGCAGACCGAGGCGACCTTGCAACGCACCGGCGCCAGCGTGGATCTGGAGCTGGTTGCCGCGGATGGCTCGCGTGAAGCACTTGCGTACCAAGTGCCGGACCAGAACCAGTGCGGTGGTTGCCATATCACCGACAACCGCTCGCGCAAGCTGCTGCCGATCGGTCCCAAGGCGCGCAACCTCAATCGCGATTTCGATTACCTCAGCGGCCACGACAACCAGCTCGCGCATCTGGTCAAACTCGGCTATCTGAAAGACCTGCCTGCACCGGCACAGCTGCCACGCGCGGCCGATGCCACTGATCCTGCCGCGCCGCTGGAGGCGCGGGCGCGCGCCTACTTGGACGTGAACTGTGGTCATTGCCATAGCCGTACCGGCCCGGCCATCACCTCCGGTTTGTGGCTGGACGCACCCACCCGGGATCACCTGAAGCTGGGCATGTGCAAGCAGCCGATCGCAGCGGGCAAGGGAACCGGCAACCGCCGCTATGACATCCAGCCGGGCGATGCGGATGCCTCGATCATCGCCTACCGCATGGACAGTGATGACCCGGCGGTGATGATGCCCGAGGTTGGGAGGGCGGTGGTGCACCGCGAAGGCGTGACCTTGATCCGGGAATGGATCAACGCGCTGGAAACAAACTGCGACACGGCTGGCGAAGGCCAGCCCGGCAACACGGGCCCGCCGGCGGTCTGACGCCGGCATACACCTCACTGCGTGGGAGAGAACGCGATGCGAGTGAAGCAACGGAATCTGGTAGTCGGACTGCAGCGGGCCTTGGCCGGGCTGATGGTGGTGGGGGCAGTTGCCCCGGCAATGGCACAGTCGGCGACGGAGGATGCTGCCACCACGCTTGATCGCATCACCGTCACCGCGCAGAGCCGGCAGCAGGAAATACAGGATGTGCCGATCGCATTGCAGGTAGTCGATCAGAACCTGCTCAACGACGTGGCCGCCGAGAATCTTGGCGACATCGATTCGCTGGTGCCGGGACTGGTGATCAGCGCGGTGCAGCCGACCCAGCCATCGTTCCGGCTGCGCGGCGTGGAGACCGACGACTTCGGTATCGGTACCGATCCGGCGGTAGGCATCTTCGTTGACGGCGTCTACGGCGGGCGAGGCGGCGGCGTGCTGCTGCCCTTCGTCGATGTGGAACGCATCGAAGTGCTGAAGGGCCCGCAGGGCACCTTGTTCGGCCGCAATACCGCTGCCGGTGCGATCTCGCTGGTGACCCGGCGTCCGCAGGCTGAGACCGAGGCGCGCGCCACCGTGCGCGTCGGCAACTACGGCAAGAAGTACGCCGATGCGATGTGGAACATCCCGACCGGTGACAACTCGGCGCTGCGCTTCAATGCATTGATCAACACCAGCGATGGCTGGTTCCAGGACGGCGCCACCGGCAAGGACCTGGGCGGCGAGAACGTCTGGGCCACCCGCGCAGCCTGGCAGAGCCGCTTCGGCGACAACACCACCGCCTACATCACCTGGGACCACGAAAGCCTGGACCAGAACGGCCGCGTCACCACCGGCATCGTGCCGTTGCCGGCCTATCCGGCGCGGCCGCCAGTGCCGGTGGACCCGGACGACTATCTGGACCCGCGCAAGATCAAGACCTACAGCGATGCCGACAATGCCGAGTGGCGCACCTTCGACGGCGTCAGCCTGATCGTCGACCACGCGCTGTCCTGGGGCAATTTCACCTCCACCAGTTCCTGGCGCAAATACGACTCGACCAACCATACCGAGGAAGACGGCACCAACCGCTTCGACCTGTATGTGGACTCGAAGAACACCGAGAACAACGAAACCTTCTACCAGGAGTTCAAGTTCTCCGGCAGCAATGAACGCTTCGATTGGGTGGCCGGCGCCAGCTACTTCAACGAGGACGCGCGCCAGACCAGCGAGGTCAACACCAATACCGAGGCGGTGGACAACATCGTACGCAACATGGGTATTGCACCAACGCCTGATGGCAGCCTGTTTGGGTTCACCTCGTTGTTGGCGCAGATGAACGGCATCCCGATTTCGCTGGTCGGGGAGAAATGGAACGAGCGCTTCAGCAACACGCTGGACACCACCTCGTACGCCGCCTTCGGTGATGTGATCTGGAAGGCCACCGATCGCCTCAACCTGACCTTCGGCCTGCGCTACACCCGCGACGAGAAGGACTTCACCTGGCTCAACGGAACGCGCAATGCGCCCGGCCTCGAGGCCAAGCTCGGTACGCTGGAGGCACTGGGCTTCTTCCAGGCGCTGGCCGGCATGGGCATCCCGATCACCCGCGAGCTGCTGACCTTCGACATGGCTTTCATCGACCCGCCGGCCATGGTCAACAAGGGCAAGCTGGTACGAGACAAGAAGAGCTGGAGTGACTGGAGCCCGCGCTTCGTCGTCGACTACCACCTCAATGACGACACCATGGTGTTCGGCTCGCTGGCCAAGGGCTACAAGGCCGGTGGCTTCAACGCGCTGCAGATCGGTCCGGCGTTCGAGAACGAGGATGTGTGGAATCTGGAAGTCGGCCTGAAGCAGAGCTTCGATCACTTCTCCTACAACGTCTCTGTCTTCCATTACCAGTACGACAACCGCCAGGCGATCCGCCTGATCGATCCGGATCCGAACAATCCCGTCGATATCCCGGTCTACGTATTCGATACCAGCGATCTGCAAGCCACCGGCGTGGATTTCGACATGCGCTGGAAGGTCACCGATGGCCTGACCCTGGATGCGGCGGCCGAATGGATAGATTCCAAGTACAAGAATTACGTGACACCGGAAGGTGTGGATCTTGGTGGTGCACCGACCGGTGAACCGCGCTTCACTGCCTCGGCTGGCGCGGTCTATGTGGCCGACCTTGGCGGCAACGGCCAGCTGCGCTTCTCGCTGCGCCACGCCTACCGTGGCGCGCAGCGCTGCAACGCAGGTTCCGACCTGCAGGGTGACTGCGGCATCAGCAAGGTGCTCAACATCGGTGAATCACAGCAGCGCACCGACGTACGCATTGGCTGGACCTCGCCGCTGAAGCACTGGAACTGGGCGGTGTACGCCAACAACGTGTTCGACAAGCAATACGTCCGCGGCCTGAACACCTACGGACGCGATCCGCTGGGCGTAGTCGGCGCAACCATCACCGACCCCCGCACCTACGGCCTGGAAATGACCGTGAAGTTCTAGCAGAGTCGCCTGCGCAAAGGGCTCCCCTCTCCCGCCTGCGGGAGAGGGGTTGGGGGTGAGGGCCTGTTCGCCACGTAGAGCTACCGCACCAAGGCGCCAATCGACAAATCAGCAGTAAACCAACACTTGGGGAGTAGGAAACCCCGGCGTCCAACCACGCCGGGGTTTCTGTTTGCAGCGCATGACGGCATCCTTATGCAATGTCTGCACGCCGTGACCTCTCCACCCTCGATCTTTCCACCGAACCACTGAGCCGCCTGGCCGGGGTTGGGCCACGGGTGGCAGCCAAGCTGGAAGCGCGCGGCCTGACCAGCTTGCAGGACCTGTGGCTGCACCTGCCGCTGCGCTACGAGGATCGCACCACGCTGCTGCCGATCCGCGCCTTGAAGGCCGGCATGGCCGCGCAGGTGGAGGGCAGGGTGGAGGCAGTTGAGCGAGGCTTCCGTTACCGGCCGGTGCTGCGGGTGGCGATCAGCGACGACTCCGGCGCCACCCTGGTGCTGCGCTTCTTCCACTTCCGCGCTGCGCAGGTATCGCAGTTCGCCGTCGGTCGCCGTCTGCGCGCCTATGGCACACCGCGCGCGGGTCAGAATGGGCTGGAGATCGTGCATCCCAGCTATCACGTGCTCGGTGACGGCGAAGACGCCGCGTTGGGCGCGGTCCTGGACCCGGTGTACCCGGCAGTGGAGGGCATCGGCCCGGCCAGCCTGCGCAAGTTGATTGGCCAGGCACTGGATCGTTTGCCCGATGCGGCCGCATTGGAACTGCTGCCGCCGGCCTTGCTCGCCGGCATGGGCCTGCCGTCGTTGCGCGAAGCCATGTTGACCATGCACCGGCCGCCGGCCGATGCCGATATCGGTGCCCTTGGGGCGGGTACGCATCCGGCGCAGCGCCGCTTGGCGCTGGAGGAACTGCTGGCACACCACCTCAGCCTGCGCCGCCAGCGCATCGCCCTGCAGCAACATCGCGCGCCGTCGCTGCGTGGCCGCGACGGCCTGGTCAAAGCCCTGCGCGACTCCTTGCCGTTCAAGCTGACCGGCGCGCAGCAGCGCGTATTCGACGAGATCCGCAAGGACCTGGCCCGCGCCCATCCAATGCTGCGGCTGGTGCAGGGCGACGTCGGCTCGGGCAAGACCGTGGTTGCTGCGTTGGCGGCGATGCTGGCGGTGGAGCGCGGCAAACAGGTGGCGCTGGCCGCGCCGACCGAACTGCTGGCCGAGCAGCACCTGAACAATCTGCGCAGCTGGCTGGAACCGCTGGATGTGCGCGTAGCCTGGCTGGCCGGCAAGGTCACCGGCAAGGCCCGCGCCAAGGTGCTGGAGGATGTTGCCAGCGGCCATGCACAAGTGGTGGTAGGCACCCATGCGCTGATGCAGGACAGCGTCGTGTTCAACGATCTGGCACTGGCCATCGTCGATGAGCAGCACCGCTTCGGCGTGCACCAGCGGCTTGCCCTGCGCGACAAGGGCGCAACAGCCGGTGTAGTGCCGCATCAGCTGGTGATGACCGCCACGCCGATCCCGCGCACCTTGGCGATGGCGGCGTATTCGGATCTGGATGTATCGGCCATCGACGAACTGCCACCCGGTCGCACGCCGGTGCAGACCATCGCCATCAGCGCCGAGCGGCGTCCGGAACTGGTCGAACGCATCCGCATCGCCTGCCAGCAGGGCCGGCAGGTGTATTGGGTCTGCACGCTGATCGAAGAGAGCGAGGAAGACGCCGGCCCCGGCAATGCACGCATGGATGCGCAGGCCGCGCAGACGACCTTCGAGACGCTGTCGGCGCAACTGCCCGAGTTGCGCATCGGTCTGGTCCACGGCCGCATGAAGGCGGCGGAGAAGCAGGCGGCGATGCGCGCCTTCAAGCAGGCCGAGACCGATTTGCTGGTCGCCACCACGGTGATTGAAGTCGGTGTCGATGTGCCCAACGCCTCGTTGATGATCATCGAGAACGCCGAACGCCTGGGCCTGGCCCAGCTGCACCAGCTGCGTGGCCGCGTCGGCCGTGGTGCAACCGCGTCCAGCTGCGTGCTGATGTACCAGGCGCCGCTGTCGGCGATGGCACGCGAGCGCCTGGAAACCATGCGGCTGACGTCCGACGGCTTCCTGATCGCCGAGAAGGACCTGGAACTGCGCGGTCCCGGCGAACTGCTGGGCACCCGCCAGACTGGTCTGGCCGCGTTCCGCGTGGCCGATCTGGCCCGTGATGCGGGCCTGTTGCCGACTGTGCACGATCTGGCCGAACGCCTGCTCAGCGATGCGCCGGAATTGGCTGATCGCATCGTCAATCGCTGGATTGGCGGGGCAGTGCGCTACGCATCGGCCTGATTGCGTGCTTCCACTGTCATGGAGGCCGTGACAGACTCCATGGCCAACCAGAAGTGAAGCAGAAGATGAGCAAGAAGATACCGTTGCTGATTGATACTGATCCGGGCGTGGACGATGCGCTGGCACTGCTGATGGCCTTTGCCGATGAGCGCCACGACGTGGTCGCGCTGACGGTGGCAGCGGGCAACGTCGGCCTCGAATACACCGTGCGCAACGCGCTGAAGCTGTGCGAAGTAGCTGGCCGTGAAGACGTGCCGGTGTTCGCGGGTACCCCCGATCCGCTGGTATATCCGGCCGAAGACGCCGCGCACGTGCATGGCCGCGACGGTTTTGGCGATGTCGATCTGCCGTTGGCTGCACGCAAGGTGGAGGCCGAACACGCGGCCTTGGCGATCCTGCGCCTGTCGCACCAATATGCAGGCGAATTGCTGCTGGTGGCACTGGGTCCGCTGACCAATATCGCGCTCGCGCTGAAGCTCGATCCAAGCTTGCCGCAGCGCGTGAAGCGCTTCGTGGTGATGGGCGGCGCGATCACTGGTCACGGCAACATCACCCCGGCCGCCGAGTTCAATATCGCCTTCGATCCGGAATCGGCGCATATCGTCTTCACCTCGTTCCCGTTCATCGAAGTCGCGGACTGGGAGGCCACCATTGCCCACGGTCTGCTGCACCGTGATGTCGAACAGTGGCTCGCTGCAGATACGGACAAGGCGCGTTTCTACGAGCTGATCTCGCGCCAGACCCGGCTGTGGTCGGAAGACAGCCGCGGCGAGCGCTGGTATGCCGCCGATGCGCTGGCGATGGCCTGGGCGCTGCAGCCGGAGGGCGGCAAGGTGGTTGAGCAACGGCCGCTGTCGATCGAACTGACCGGCACCCGTACCCGTGGTGCCACCATCGTCGACTGGAACCGCCAGACCGGTGTGGCGGACAATACGGCGCTGCTGATCGGCTACGACCAGGCCCGCTTCGAGGCCCAGGTGCGTGGGGCGCTGCTGGGCCAGTAATGGCCCCGGGGAATGGTTCAGTAAGCACGACTTGCCTGTTGCGGCAAGCCGTGCTTATAATGGCCGTCTTGACCACCAGCCCACACGGTGCGAGCCCATGAAGGCCGATATCCATCCTGATTACCACAACGTCGTTTTCCACGACGTGACCTCTGATTTCAAGTTCCTGACCCGTTCGACCATGTCCTCCAAGGAAACGGTCAAGTGGGAAGACGGCGAAGAGTATCCGCTCGTCAAGGTTGAAATTTCCTCGGCTTCGCACCCGTTCTACACGGGCAAGCACAAGGTTATCGATACCAGCGGCCGCATCGACAAGTTCCAGAAGCGCTACGCGCGCTAATCGAACTGTTGTTGCTGCACAGACAACGGCCGCGCCTTGCGCGGCCGTTGTTTTGTCTTGCGTGTCGTACGGCTGAACCCTTGCGGAATCGGGCGGTTGTGCCAGTGCGACGCTGTGTCGCGCGGAAACTCCGGCTATAAGACTTTTGTCTTCGCAAACTGCAAATGCTGCTGTGCGATAATCGTCGGAACCGCAGTGGAAAACTGCGGAATTCCTTCACGCGCCTGCCCGCACCCCTTTCGTCAGGACAGGCGCCTTCCACTTGAGGAGCGCACACTGTGTCCGATCTTGATCAGGTCACGCTCAACGCCGGCGACAAGTCGGTCGTTCTGCCTGTCGTCAAACCCGTCCTGGGCAATAACTGTGTCGATATCTCGAAGCTGACCAAGGAAACCGGTCTCTTCACCTACGACTCGGGCTACACCGCCACCGCCAGCTGCAAGTCGGCCATCACCTACATCGATGGCGACAACGGCGTGCTGTTGTATCGCGGCTATCCGATCGAGCAGCTGGCCGCCAAGTCCAGCTTCGTCGAAGTGGCCTACCTGCTGATCAATGGCGATCGTCCGAGCGCCGACCAGCTGAAGGCTTTCGAAGCCGAACTGACCGCTGAAGCCGGCGTTGATGAATCCATCAACACCTTGATCGGCAGCTTCGCCAAGGACGCACATCCGATGGCGATCCTGACTGCCTCGATCGCGCAGTTGTCGGCCAAGTACCACACCTCGCTGGACCTGGAAGATGCCGAGCAGCGCCGCCAGGCAGCCGTGCGTCTGATCGCCAAGGTGCCGACCCTGTCGGCGCTGATCTACCGCCACGGCGCTGGCCTGCCGGCCAACAAGCCGGACACCTCGCTGGACTACGTCAGCCGCTTCCTGAAGCAGACCTTCGAGTCGGCCGATGGCAAGTACGACCTGAACAAGGACGTGGTCAAGGCACTGGACCTGCTGTTCATCCTGCATGCCGACCATGAGCAGAACGCCTCGACCTCGACCGTGCGTCTGGTCGGTTCCACCGGCGCCAACCCGTATGCATCGGTCGCCGCTGGCGTCACCGCGCTGTGGGGCCCGGCACATGGCGGCGCCAACGAAGCTGTGCTGAAGATGCTGGAAGAGATTGGTTCGGCCGACAACGTCGAGTCCGCCGTGGTCAAGGCCAAGGACAAGACCTCGGGCTTCCGCCTGATGGGCTTCGGTCACCGCGTGTACAAGAACTTCGACCCGCGCGCCAAGGTCATCGGTGAGATGACCAAGCAGGTGCTGGGTCAGCTCGGCGTGCAGGATCCGCTGCTCGACGTTGCCGTCAAGCTGGAGCAGGCTGCGCTGCAGGACGAGTACTTCGTTGCCCGCAAGCTGTACCCGAACGTCGACTTCTACAGTGGCATCATCTACAAGGCGCTGAACATCCCGACCGAGATGTTCACGGTCATGTTCGCCCTGGGCCGCACCGCTGGTTGGGTGTCGCATTGGCTGGAGCAGCAGGTTGATCCGGAAATGAAGATCGGCCGTCCGCGCCAGGTCTACACCGGCCACGACGTGCGCGACTACAAGTAATGGCAACGGCGCAGCAATGCGCCGCTTCCATCACGACAAAAACCCCGCTTCGGCGGGGTTTTTGTTTGTACGCCACTCCTGCAAAAACAGGGGTGTCCTGTAGTGGGGCCCCCTCGTCTGCGCCGGGGTGGACCGGGGGGCCGCCGCACGCCCCCGCGCGGGCCCCCCCAGCCC